>NZ_AGAF01000051.1 GCF_000224515.1 Desulfosporosinus sp. OT
GGGGTAGGGGAGCGTTCTATCAGCAGAGAAGTCAAACTGTAAGGTTTGGTGGAGTGGATAGAAGTGAGAATGCCGGTATGAGTATGCGAAAAGGAAGGTGAGAATCCTTCCCGCCGAAAATCTAAGGTTTCCTGGGGAAGGCTCGTCCGCCCAGGGTAAGTCGGGACCTAAGCCGAGGCCAAAAGGCGTAGGTGATGGACAACTGGTTGAGATTCCAGTACCACCTAGAAATGTTTGAGCAATGGGGTGACACAGAAGGATAGGTTAAGCCAACCGTTGGTTGAGTTGGCCCAAGCGATGAAGGAGGTAGGGTAGGCAAATCCGCCCTGCTAACTCTGAGACGTGATGGGGAGCGAAACTTAGTAGCGAAGTAACCGACTCCAAGCTGTCAAGAAAAGCCTCTAGTGAGTGACTAGGTGCCCGTACCGTAAACCGACACAGGTAGATGGGGTGAGAATCCTAAGGCGCGCGAGAAAACCCTCGTTAAGGAACTCGGCAAAATAGCCCCGTAACTTCGGGAGAAGGGGCGCTCTTGGCAACAAGAGCCGCAGAGAAATGGTCCAGGCGACTGTTTAACAAAAACACAGGTCCCTGCTAATCCGAAAGGAGATGTATAGGGGCTGACACCTGCCCGGTGCTGGAAGGTTAAGAGGAGAGGTTAGGGGCAACCCGAAGCTTTGAATTGAAGCCCCAGTAAACGGCGGCCGTAACTATAACGGTCCTAAGGTAGCGAAATTCCTTGTCAGGTAAGTTCTGACCCGCACGAAAGGTGTAACGATCTGGACACTGTCTCGACGAGGGACTCGGCGAAATTGTAATACCCGTGAAGATGCGGGTTACCTGCGACAGGACAGAAAGACCCCATGGAGCTTTACTGTAGCTTGACATTGGATTTTGGTATAAAATGTACAGGATAGGTGGGAGACTAAGAAGCTAGGGCGCCAGCCTTGGTGGAGTCGCCGGTGGGATACCACTCTTTTTGTACTGAAGTTCTAACTAGGTCCCCTGAAGCGGGGATTAGGACAGTATCAGGTGGGCAGTTTGACTGGGGCGGTCGCCTCCTAAAGAGTAACGGAGGCGCCCAAAGGTTCCCTCAGCGCGGTTGGAAATCGCGCGAAGAGTGTAAAGGCATAAGGGAGCTTGACTGCGAGACCAACAAGTCGAGCAGGGACGAAAGTCGGGCTTAGTGATCCGGTGGTACCGAGTGGAAGGGCCATCGCTCAACGGATAAAAGCTACCCTGGGGATAACAGGCTTATCTCCCCCAAGAGTCCATATCGACGGGGAGGTTTGGCACCTCGATGTCGGCTCATCGCATCCTGGGGCTGTAGTAGGTCCCAAGGGTTGGGCTGTTCGCCCATTAAAGCGGTACGTGAGCTGGGTTCAGAACGTCGTGAGACAGTTCGGTCCCTATCCGTCGCAGGCGCAGGAAATTTGAGAGGATCTGTCCCTAGTACGAGAGGACCGGGATGGACGAATCACTGGTGTACCAGTTGTCTCGCCAGAGGCACAGCTGGGTAGCTATATTCGGAGCGGATAAGCGCTGAAAGCATCTAAGCGCGAAACCGACCTCAAGATGAGATTTCCCACAGCATAAGCTGGTAAGACCCCTGAAAGATGATCAGGTTGATAGGCCAGGTGTGGAAGCACCGTGAGGTGTGGAGCTGACTGGTACTAATCGGTCGAGGGCTTGACCTAAACGATCCCTACGCTA
>NZ_AGAF01000050.1 GCF_000224515.1 Desulfosporosinus sp. OT
CTAATTGCATTTTGTTTCTCAAGGTTCTCAACATAATATAAATACCTCCATAATCATTTATTTTTTGGATTTGGGTTTCAAAGGAAAAGGGGGGAATTCTACCCCCATACCTCAATGGTCTTTTGAGTTTTTGACGATTTTAGCTCAGTAAGCCGGTAATCTTGCTGACAATGCTGTTCCAGATAGTGGTAATTGAACCCTGGTACAGCGTCATAAACACTGCGCCCACGACTACGACGACCAGTACGACAATGAGCCAGCCTGTCATCTGATCGCCAGACCTGCTCCGCAGCAGCCCTTTTGTCCTTAAAAAGGCGCTTATGATTCTGCTTCTCATGGGTATTAACCTCCTTTCCTCTGTGGTTTGGATTGGGTTTTTCCTGTTGCTCATGCTTAACCTCCTGAAAATATAGTTGTATTTGAAAAGGGTTACCCCGTTTTCACTAAAAAAGTCCCCCCATTGACGTAATCAAGTGAGAGCCGATGACATATAAAAGGCTGGCAAGGGTCACTGCCACCAGGGGGATGGATGCAAGCTTGATTTTGCCGGGCAGCCTGTTGAGGTTTTTCCGCAGGGCTTCTTTTGCCTTGAGGTCCATATCCTTGGCAAGATACATCAGCGCTTCGCCCTGATGCTCACCGCGGTACAGGCCGATGAGGGCGTTGACCAAAAAGGACACCTCCGAAAGCCCGACGCGTTCTTTGAAGTTCCGAAGGGCGGTTTCTATGTCTTTTGCCTTCATTTCCATCACCAGAACGGCAATATCATAGTAAAAAACTTCGCTGGATATCTTCAGGTAATCCTCGAATATCTGGATCAGGTCCACCTGCACAACTGCTTTTTCGTTGTTTACCCTGATGTCGTCCAGCTTGTAGAGGATGGAACGGACAAAGCTGGGAAGCTCCATTTCAATCAATCTTTTTTTCTCTTTCAGCTTGTCTTTAAGGTCAGTCACAAAGTGAAAATACACCACCACCGCAAAGATAAGGATTACGGGGGCGATGTTCGTCGCCCCGGCTGCCAGGAGCAGAAGCAAAAGCGGCAGGGTGAAGGCGGCACAGATGAGAGCCCGCGCGTGATATTCCTTCGGTGTCAGGTCAAGCCCTCCGCGCCGCAACATGGATGCCATTTTTGCTTCCTCCTCCGGGTCGATTCGGATAAGCCGGGATACCGGCTTTACCAAGGGCATGACAAAGAGGTTTAATAACCTTGCTCCTGACTGTTCTTTTTCCGCCTGTACGTTTTTGATGTTTTTCTTCATACTCGACCTGGGTATCTTGAGTATCTGTCTGCAAATAAGAAAGCCTGCCGCAGTCAGCAGGACAAAGACAATGATTTTATATAGCAAATTTGAACCTCCTATCTGTTTGCTGGTTTTGTCACCTTCATTACGTAGAAGGAAGTCGCAAGGGCGGTCAGCAGCATAACCACAATCAATAGCTTCCCGATGGTGGTTTCCGTCAGGATGGCAAACCATTCGGCATTGGAAAAACGCATGAGGGGAATAATGCTGAACATCATGCCTACCGTCATCAGGTAATCTCTCCAGACCTTCACCATCATGCTGTCGCTTTCGATTTGCATCGCTTTGGCGTCGTTCATGGACTGGATGATGGGGAACAGGGCGAATTTCAGCCGCCGGTCATGGTAGCAGAGGATGAGCATTTTAATCCACTCGGCAAAATACCGGTTCTTTACCTTTGCCGACAGGCGGTACAGTCCGTGCTCCACATTGGGGTTGATGAGCCGGATTTCGGAGACGAACTCGTCAAAGGGTGTCGGCCTGCGCAGATTCACGTGGATATACCGGTTTTTCTCCTGCACATAGGTTTCCACCGCCTTGATGATGTCGTCACATCCCGCAAAGGCATTGGTAATAACGGACATGGTGTTCTCCAGTCCTTCAATCTCCTCCCTTGCCGCCCTGGCACTTTTTATAGTCAGGTAAAAATAAGGGGCGGGGATCAGGCAGACCGCCATAACCGCTGCCAGTCCGGTGTTGCTAAAAAGCAGGCTTCCGGCCAGAAACCCCGCCGTAAAAGCGGCAGCCATCATCAGGATGAATTTTTTCAGCGTGGTGCCGGTCTGCCGGAACAGGGTTTGGAACCGGAGGTCGATCCGCTCGGATATCTTCAGCCTGGCCCCCGACAGGTAAAGCCGCCGCTTTTTCAGGGGGTTTTTCTCCATCACAAAAGGATTTAGTTTCAACAGGAGAAAAAGGGACAGGCTAATCAATGCAAAAATAATAGCAAGAGATAGCTGAATATTATTCATGGTCGGCCTCCCTCAACATAAACCCGTTTCCTGCAAAACGGCGGATTTCCTTTAACTCAACGCCACCTACCAGCAGCCGTTCGGCAAGGGTGGAGGAGATGCAGCCCAAACGCTTGTGGTTTCCCACGACCTTTACGATTCTTCCGGCTTCATCCCTTTCATATTGGTCTACTTGATATTTGAAAAGGGTATTGCCTGTGACTCCGCCGTCTTTTACTCCGGTGGCTTCAAACACCTCCATGTACTTGCGGGATTTGTCGGGGAGCTGCATCTTAAATACCATAATAGGGAAGGCTTCCACGATGTTTTTGAGCAATCGTTCCTCCGACAATGAGGTTCCAGCCTCCAGGCACATGGTGAGGATTCTTTCATAGGCCGTCCGCGCGCTGTTGGCGTGGAGGGTGCTGATGATGGTGTGCCCCGTCCGTCCGGCCTCCTGCACCGTCAGGGCTTCCTTGCCCCGCATTTCTGCCGGCACAAGGATTTCAGGGTGCAGCCTTAATGACAGTTTTAAAAGGTCCAGCATAGTGATGGGGTTGGGTTCCTCCTTCGTGAGAAGGTGAATCACGTCATTCGTCATCACCCCGTTTTCATCAAACTGTGTCAGGGTCAGCTCGCGGGTGTCCTCTATGGTCACAATTCTTTTGTCCTGGGATACACAGCTTAAAACATATCCCATGTCAGAGGTTTTTCCGCTGCCAGTGGCTCCGGCCAGGGCGACCGATATGCCATTGTTGATGCATAGGGTGAGAAAATCCAGTTCATCCGCCGTGGCCGTATTCCAGCCGATGAGATTTTTCCTTGTGATGTAGGAAGGCTTTTGCTTTCGGATCGAAGCAATGGCTCCGGCGTCAGGATCTACACAGGGGGCGATGGCACCCGACATGCGTATGCCCCGTGCGATAAAACTGTCCCCGATGGGCTTGGAGCCGTCCAGGATGACGTTCCCAAACCGGCTCATTTTTCTGGTGATGTTGGCGCAAGCCTCCGGGCTGCCGAAGGTGGATGAAAGCCGCACCTTTTTGTCCTTGTATAAAACCCATATACCGTTATAGCCGTTGACGTTCACTTCTTCCACCTCATCATCCTTGAGATAGGAGGATAAAAGCCCCATGCCGGCCATATCGAAATATACGGTGTCTACCAGCTCGGAGATGTTGGCAATCCCTTTCGCCACCATATGTTCACTGTTCAGATACTGCATAATCAGGTCTTTCAACTTTTCCTCGGCTTCCTCCGAGTACAATACCTGCGCCAGCTCGGTGGAGTGGTTTTTGGCGATGATCCGCTGCAGCTTATCCAGGATTTCGCCATAGTCCTGGGCCTCCAGGCTGTTTTCTCCGGTGTCGGAGCGCTGCTTGTTGGCCCTGTAAATCAGCTCATTGATTGAAAACTTATTATTCATCATGCTTTGCCTCCGCAGATTTCCTCGGATATTTGCTCCAGCACCCTGCCGTACCGCTTGCATACTCTGTCATGAAAGAGATAGATAGGCGTCCCGACGTTTTCAAGCTCGCCCGCCCGTTTTACAAAGGGCAGCTCATAGGCAAAGGAAAGTCCCGTCATGCCTTGATAGGTCTTTTCGTCAAACTCGCCGTTGGGGGACCGGAGGATATGGATTTGCTTGCCGGCAATGTGCAGCTCCCGTACAAAATCTTCTATGCCCTGATACCACATTTGAGCCGCTATAGACGGCTTGTGCAGGGTGTAAATCTTTTCGGCCATCCAGAGCCCTGCACCGGATACCGGGTTTGCAAGCTCCCCGGCGCCATCAATGATCAGGATGTCAAACACCAGGGACGCAGCGGTAATCATCCGCTCCACACCTTTAAGCGTCACGGTGTCGCAGAGAAGGCCGGTGTAGTGCGTGGGCGCGGACAGGAAAAACAGGTTCTTGCTTTCCTCGTATTCCGAAAATTTCTCGCCGATGTTGGGATTATCCTCATGCAGCGCGTGAAACAGGCCCTTTTCCGGCGGGATGCTCTGGCCAAAAAAAATTTGAAGATTGCCATAGGTCAAACTGGAGGAAATGAGGCCCACCAGACAATCGCGGCTGGAAAGGGCGCAGGCCAGGTTGACCGCAAAGGTGCTTTTCCCGCTGTTGTCGCCGCCCCATACGGTGACGATTTTACCGCTCATGGCTCATCCCCCTTTTTTCAAAGATTAAGTGCAGCTTGCCGGTGTACTCGGATTCGATAAGCTTGGTGGCCTGCGCTTCAGTGACAATCAGGGTGACGGCTTTGGGGATGGGGTCACTGGAGCCTTGCTGTTTTTCCGTCTGCTGATCCCGGACCTGGGCAGTGCTCTGCGTGCGGGAATTTTCCACGCTGTAAACCTGCAGCCCTTTCAGTTCGGGGTAAAGGATAACCTGTGAAGAAGCGCTTTGACTTGTGCCCCCTTCCTCCTTGTGGCTTGAAAACACGGCCACCGTCACAATGTCGCCGCTTTGCAGGTGGGAGGAAAGCCCTGCGGCAATACTCGGCACACTCACCGTAACCAGGCGCTTATTATCACCAGCAATGCGATCCAGCTTTTCATCGGCGATAAACTCACCGAGCTTTTGGGGAAACAGGTAATCCCCTTTGGCAATATCGGCCTGTGCGATCTTCCCCACAATCAGGGTCTTATCATTGACGATGCCTTCGGGCAGACCGAAGCTTCCCACCTCCACCGCGGCCAGTTGTTTGTCTTCTATCCAAGTGCCCGCGGGGATATCCTCCGCCACCCGGAGCACCGTCACGGTCGCGCCCTTGTCCGCGTAAAGCTTTGGCAGCAGCACAAAGGAAATGGCTGCTGCCATGATAATGCAGAGGGCACTTAAAAATATCCGGTTTTTAAGAATTCTCAAGACATTTTCATCCTTTCCTAAAGGTATTTGGCAGAGTATTTCTCATTCAAAATACTCCGCAGCCTTGACGCTTTTCACAAACTCCCCAACCTCGTCAATGGACCCGACCAGGGTATATCCGAGGATGGAAGCCAGCACCCTGCGGTGGTATTTGCCGTACCTGCTGGCGCGATAATCCAAAATGGCGACCACTCCCGTATCGGTTTCGCTGCGGATCAGCCGTCCAAGACCCTGCCGGAGCCTGGCAATCATCACCGGGAAGGCATACCTGTCAATAAATTGGGAAAGAGAGGAAAAGTCCTTCTTCTTGTACTCCATGATGGGTGACGGTACGGGAAAGGGCAGATTGATCACGATGATGGAGGACAGGATATCTCCGGGGAAGTCCACGCCCTCCCAGAAGGAGCCGGAAGCGAAAAGGACACCGTTCCGGCTTTTTCTAAACGCCTCGGCAGTGTTCTTTGTCCCCTTGTGCATGGTAATAAGGGGGAAATGGGTGATTCTGTCCTTCAATAGCTCATGCACAGCCGATAGCAATTTGTAGGAGGTGAACAAAATGGCGGTATGGCCGTAGGTGGCCTCCACCAGCTTTTCAATTTCATCCGAAACGGCGGCTATGTACCGCTCGTCGTTTTTATCGGGAAAGGGTATTTTCTCGGAGAGATAGAGCCTTGTGTTGCTCTTATAGTCAAAGGGTGAAGGCGTCCGTATCTCCGCCAGCAGCAAGGAGGACAGTTTGCCGATGCCTGTCTGCTCCTTGAAAAAGCCGTAGCCTGTGTCGTCGGTCAGGGTGGCCGAGGTCAGTATTTTGGAGGCCATGCCTTTCCACAGCACCTCATAGAGCAGAGCCTCCATGTTGGTGGGGATGGCGGCAAGCTGCCACAATCCGTCGCCGCCCTTCTCCAGCCAGTAGATGATATCCTTCGGTGCCAGAAAGGTTTCAATTCCGCCGCTGATTTCCCGGTGCAAGTGCCCAAGCTGCCGACAGCAGGCAATATCCTGAAAGCAGGCCCGGTATATCTCGTCAAGGCTGATCTGCAAATCCCGCATGGCTTGTTTGACGGCGGCATTGAGCTTTACGTTTTTCCGCCGGTTTTCCTCCGTTTCATCCGTGGGCAGGGTTTTCTCAAGCTCCATAAACAGCCTTTGGTTATGAAAGGCCAGGTCATCGCTTAACAGATAGGCTTTTTTGTGATATGCCTTGTTGCCGGTGGTGTGGTTGTGGAGGATTCGGATAAACTCGCCCGTCAGACCGCTGGAAAAGCTTTCTCCCAATATCTGATAGGCGGCGTCCAGGAGTTTATGGGCCTCGTCAATGATATGTACGCCGCATTTCGGTATCAGGGGTGCAAGTCCCGAATACTCCCGCTGCACATTGGCAAGATAGTAATTGTGGTTTGTTACCTGAAAGGAATAGACGTCTGATCTGGCGCGACTGATATGGTCGATATACCGGCACCTTTTGTAGTAGGGGCACTTGCGGTCGCAGTCCCTGGGCACGTTGATTTTACGAACTACATGCTGTTTGATGTCGGAGTAGGCGTCCAGGTCAATATCGCCCTGCTCCAGCCCTTTTGCCTTCAACTTTTGATAAAGCCTTACATCCCTTGAAATATCGCTGTTTTTAAGATAGCCCATGAAATCCGCGTAGCGTTCCTCACAAAGATAATGCTCTTTACCCTTTCGGAGCACGGCGGTAACGGGGCCTTCGATGATTTTATACTCCATCAGTATCCTAGAAAGATCTGGGATAAACATCCTTATGATGGACTGCTGTAAATCAATGCTGGAGGTGGTGATGGTAATGGGCGTCGGGCTCATCGGACCGGCAAAAACATAAGGGCTAGTCCGTCTTTCCTTCCCCTCATAAAGACCGTAGACGATAGCAGCCACAAGGTAGGCAAGGGTTTTGCCCGTACCCACCTCGGCTTCGCACAGGGCGACCTTTTTATGCCTCATGCTCTCAAACATCATCATCGACAGTTCAAGCTGCTTGTCCCGCACCGTATAGCCGTATTCCGGCATGAGCTGCCTGAATATGGCTTCAATCAGAATTTGGGGTTGTGCCGGCAGCACAAACTGATATACCTTGCAATGGAGTATCTTTTTAACAAGGCCCGGATAGTCTGCTTCGGAGAGCACAGTTCGGCTTGTCGCCAACACGACTGACTTCTCGGTGGCGTAGTTCAGCACGGAATAAGTAAATCTTTTTCCCGAAAATCGGAAATAGACAATATACCTGCCGTCCAGGGTAAAGAAATAACTGCTATCAGCCTTTATCCTTCCGGCCAGGATGTACTTTTCCAGAATGGAATGGTCTCTCGTCGTTATATCAAACATTTTTTTATCTCCCTTATCTTTACGAAACTATGAAAATGCCGGGCGGCAGAATGGTGCGCCGGAACACCACAGGTTTTGGAAACACATCAAGGCGTCAATCGCTTTGAATTCCGGCGCAATAGTTCTGCCGTCAGACAAATACGGCAAAAATGAAGAATGTATCATACTTGTTCACAACGTCCCTGATACCGGGGATGTACCGGGCTGCTCCTTGCTGGAGAGCAACATATCAGCCGGCATGGGTATCAGTTTCCAACCCAAACCAACATGATCCCGTCATTCGTCGCGGGCTGCCCAATGCGGTGAGGCGTTCAAGGCAGAAGTATCATTGTGTATCCCTTTCCCCGTCATCGCCATTCAACCCGCAACAGGCTGATTCAAAGCCAGGAGTAATCGCTCGCATTCCTACGGAATGGTCATGGCGTTCCCGCTTACGTGGCTTGCCGCTGTCAACGGCGAGAAAGGTGGCTTTCCCAATACACCGTATGCACTTGTCAAGGAACAGCGAGGGAGATAATAAAAAATACCCCTCACTTCTTTAAGGAAAAAAGTGAGGGGGTGGTCGGAATTATTTTTAAGTTTGTAGTATCTTTTTTAGCTTGCCGAGTATCTTCGTTTTTCTATCATGCAGGGTCGTCTTTGCAATTCCGAGCATAGCGCACAGTTCTCTTTCGCTTTTGCCCTTGAAAAACAGCGTATAGATCAATAATCGTTCCTGTTCGGTCAGCATTTCCATCGCCACGGTCAACCTAGAAAGCATCTCAGCCTTGATAAGCTTGTCCTCCGCGGATTCCTGTGTCTGCGCTAATAAGTAATCTATCTGAATGCCTTTTTCCTCGCATTCTTCAAAGGATAGATTATTTCGCTCGGAAAGCTTGTCCAAATAGGATTCGCGCTCTTTAAGCTGATAATATGCCTTGTAAATTTCCTCGGTTACCGAGATTCGCTTCTTATTGATAAGCAGGGTGTATGTTTTGTCCTCCTGCATTTTGATTTCCTCCGTTTCTGATTTTTGAATTTCTCAAAATCAGAAATGGAGGGAGGAGAGCGGCACCCTACCGACTTGACAAGGGTGTCAAAGTATTTAATTGCAACCTGCGGTCGAAAATTCAGATTTTTTGTCAAATAAAAAACCGCAATTTGTGGCTCACAAATTGCGGTTTTACGGCTTGTATGAGGTGTATTGAATTGTAAACTTATTGGGGTCTGCGTGGAATTCCGCAGAGGTCTAAGGTACATATCCGTGTCGGAGAAATTAATCTCTGCCTGATAAGTGCCTTTATATCTTTTTAGTTCAGCTACTCTAGCCTTTCTATTATTATCAAAATTCCATTTGCCATTTGCCAGCACCTCACTCACATGAAATGAAAAATAAGGCTATAACGGTCATATTTTATTGAAATATGTCATTGTATTACTGGCATCAAATTTATGGAATTCCCTCGTTACGTCTAAAACGCAAAAAAACCTGCCACTAAGGGCAGGTTTAGACACGTAGTCTCTGCGGTAGCCAGGCTATCATAGTGCTGGTAAGCACCTTAGACCCTATGGCTTTGCGTCCCTATCTTTTGACAGGTTTGCCCTTAGCGCTAGTAATTTATTTAATTTTTAAAGAGACCCGCTGGTTTCCCCCTGGTCTCAGCAAATATCCCCACTATTTGGAAATATATTTATGGTCCTATTTCTGAATTGGTTACTTGATTTGTCCCAAAGGCAAACATCTTCATGGGAACCAGGCCAAAAAGTGACAGGGCGAGCACTACTGCTCTTTTTCTCATAAACCATTATCCCTTCATCCAAATAAACGAAAAAGGGTGACTATTTGTTACACTTTCCTTGGAAAAATTTTCATCTATTTTTCGCTTATACTTTCAGCCATTTTAATCATCTCTGCTTTATCACTCCTATAAGGGAAAACAGAAATTCTTCCTTCCAGACAAATATGACGTTGTTTCGGTCGGACATGTTGATCTGCCGCTAACCATGCATCAACGAGTGAAACGACGGAGTCCATAACTGGAGAAGGCTTTTCTTGAACTAAGTGGTCTCCTCCTAGATGGTGCAAGCCAAAGCTAGTAATTGAAAGAGGAAAGCTTCCCAAAATAAGCTGGGTCCGAGATCATCCTATCGGATCATTGAGGGGCTTTTTCTCTGTCCTTTACTTAATTTGAGTCCTATAACTAGGGTTAAGCACCCTCGTCCAAATCGGACGAGGGTGCAATTATTGGATAGACTGGACTCCGTCCGTCTGTCAGTCTGTCCTTCCAACACTTATTCAAGAAGGTGCAGTTTTTGAAAAGTATCTGGAGATTGAGAATATAGCCCAGGCTAGACCGGAGGGGATGAGGGAGAAATATGCCCAGCCGCTTGCGGAAAAACAGCAAAGAAAAACCGGGAGTTGTCCCGGTAAGTAGTGTGAAACTGATGTTTATCGTATAACAATGTTATAATTTTGGGCGCGGCCCCTTCTTATACTTGAGATAAAACGTATTGATCGCATCGAAGGTAATATCCTCCGATTTGTATTTTGTTCCATCAATATCCACAATGTCATTTTCGCAAACAAAAAGGCTGATTGAGCTGCTGTCATTGTAAAGCGTAATGAAAAGGCTGCGTGCTCGTGTGGGTGCTTGTATGGTGCATTTGATAAAAGAGGTTTTGTTAAATAAGCTCTCAATCTGATTTATGATTTCTGGGTCTGTGATATTGACAGTACTGTTGCTATCGCTGCTAACTACATCACAAATACCAATGCATTTTGTATTTTCAAGCTTTAAAGAAATTTCATCTTTATCCTTGGAAATCATATTTCCCCCTTCATTTGATGATTTATGAATCCCGGATGCTGCTAAGATTATCACAAGTATAACTGAGAAAAGGATACCCCATAAAACCCTGTATCTTTCTGTTTTAATCACTTACACTTCCCTTTTTAATGTCTCCAGAAGGTTTTGGTATATATATAGTATGGGCAGTCATTAATGGGGTGACGATATAAGCCTGCAGCGCCCCATTTGGAGGTAACTGTAATATTGGAGCCGCTCACAGATGTAACGTTTCCGGAATGTGCTCCGGTATAATATACCTTGTCACCGGCCGTGGGGTTCGTTACTTGGTTATAATAACCATAAGTCATATAATAAGATGCATCATCCATCCACCACGTATTGCCAGTCGAGGATAAATACCAAGCATATGAATGACAGTTGTAGTTGTACGTGGCAGTGCTTAGTCTTGTTGCTGTTGGATATGTTGCATCAAAATAGTTATTTGTAGCTGTTTTTTCAGTAGATGTCATATCTTGCCGGCTACAGACTAAAACCGGGGTAGAAGACAGTGGAGGATAAACATAGCCATAGTATAAGATATCTCCGGGAGCTGCCGCCATTACCGATGTTTTTTCCATTACAAGGGACGACGTCTGAAGCTTATCAGATACTTGTTGTGAAAGTGCCACTACGGCATCTTTTTCATCCTGACTCAGCATATCGGATACTTTCGGATAGACCAACAGAGACTCCATAAACATCTTTTGCATGATTTCTGTATCACTGATATTGTTTTTTGTTTCAACGGCCATAATTTTTTCTATGGTATTCTTGTAAATAGTTTGAAGCTTTTCCGCCAAGTCTGGTCTCTGCAAAAGAACCGCAGCGCCGTTAAACTCCAAAGAAAGGCCTTCAAACCCTTGTGTTGTATTGTCATAAGCATAAATATCAATCATGAATGGATAGTCAAGTACTGTCTTTAACAACGTTGCCGTATCCATTTTTTCAGCTGTGCTTAGTGGGATATTCAGCATTTCCTTCAGTTGCACTGATGAATAGTTTTTCCATTCCTTTGATTTTGGAGTCATCGAAAATTCGAAGGAATTTTGTGAATCAAGAATGTCTTTTTTATCAATGCTTATATCGCCGACAAAACTGGGGGAAACATGTGTAGAGTCTTCTGCAAATACTGCAGTTGCTCCGACGCTTAATACCATCGCAATAACAAGAATACACGCCAATAGTCTTTTTTTCATTTTAATTTTACCTCCTCGTAAGATTTTTTTGAATACCTTTTTTCAAATTTTGTTAAAGGATTGTTGTCTTTGAACAATTACTACTGCATAATAAGGCGTATAAGCTCTTAAATATTCTTTTAATCAAAGACTTTCAAGAGGTTAGCGATCATTGGAATATGAGAGAGCCTTTTATCGTAGACGGCGATCTTATATGCGCCATGGCCTGTCCACCTTTTACATTAAACTTGGCTCTTCCGCAATTGCCGATACATTTAGGTTACTGAATTGCTTCAGTTATTAAAACAACCTTGATATTGTAACGTTCTCCAGATAAGAACTTTTGTTCTTTATCCACTTATGCGGAAGAGCCTTATGAATTACTTTGATTGTCAATACCAATAACTTGAACCCGTATAAGAAGTCTGCTCTACCAAGACATCATCCTGATAAACTGCTCCGGTTGAAGCCAGGCGGTAATAATAACCACTCATTAAATACCACTTTTGATTCAGATAGCCGCTGTTGCTGTAAGTAGTGCTTGTCCAGCTTTTGATTGTCTGCCAACTGCCATTGACGTATTGTTGGATGCTGGCATTAATGACTACTTTGTTTATATTGCTACGTGCATGAAGGCTTGTATCAAATTGAGCTAGTCCGCTACCGGAAATTTCAAAAGAATTTGTGAATTCCGTGATGCTGATCCATAATGGTCCTATTTCTGAATTGGTTACTTGATTTGTCCCGAGGGCAAACACTTGCATGGGAGCTACGCAAAGAATTAAAAGTGACAGGACGAGTGCTACCGCTCTCTTTCTCATAAAAATCACCTCCCTTCGTTTATCCCTTCATACAAATAAACGAAAGAAGGCGGCTTTTTGTGACACTTTTTTTTGGAAAGATTTCCATTTATTTTTTGCAAATCTTCCTACCAGACAAGTATGACGTGTTTCGGTCGCACATGTTGATCTTTCGCTAACCATGCATCAACGAGTGAAGCGACGGAATCCATAACTGGAGAAGGCTTTTCTTGAACTAAGTGGTATCTTCCCAGATGGTGTAAGCCAAAGCTAGTAATTGAAAGAGAAAAGCTTCTCAAAATAAGCCGGGTCCGAGATCATCCTATCGGATCATTGAGGGCCCTTTTTTCTCTGTCCTTTACTTAATTCGAGTCCTATAATGAGGGTGCAATTATTGGATAGTTGAATGAGTTTTGTCGAAAATGTTGGTGATACTCCCTAGTTAAATCTCTTTGTTAACAAGATCACGCAGATCATTAAATTGGGATTTATGTTTTTTCACCCATTCCGATCCATCTGTAATTTGATTCATGGTAAAATTCGCATTTCCACGGAGCAACTGATCTATAGATGGGAATAATTCCGTGTTTCCTTGTTCTATTTTATCCATAATAAACGGTATCGCTGGAGTCCCAAGTAAAACTAATTCTTGAACCTTCTTATCGTTAGCTTCATTTGATGCTACTATTTTATTCACGTTGGTAGGAATATTTTTTAAATGTGTTTTCCATACTTTTGTGAATCCTTTAGCTGAACTCCATTCACCCCTATCCTTCTTTAAGTCTACTTTTGAAATTTCTTCAGTAGCAATTGATAAGATGTATTCTCTTAAACCATTTTCCTTACTTCGATCTATTCGATCAACAAGAATCGGCAGAGCCTCTGAACCTAAGCTAATAATACTCTTATAGTTTGCATTATTAATGTAACTATATGGGTTTGAACTCATTGCAAATTGAGGATCTTGGGTTGATAATTTATTGATATCGTCCATTATACTTAACATGTTTTGATCGATTTTAGAAGCAATTGATGCATTTGCTTTTGAAATTGTGAATGTCAACATAGTTACAATGATTAAACACAAAACAGATAATGATACAATTAATTTTTTCAAAGGTTATCACACCTTATTAATAATATATTTCGACTGGTAGACCATATTTACGTATACCAGATTCGTCAGACAGGGGATTTAGTAAAATAAACCTGTGTGGGGCAAAAAATCATGTCAAACAGTGAAAAACGTTATGACCAAGAATTCAAGCAGACACAGTTCGGCAGACAACACTCGACGAAATGGGGACATCGAGCGTACCATGCAAAATGACGGCTGGTTTTGGATAGAGGATACAGGTGAGCTAAATTCAAAAAATTCAGACTGTGAATGACGAAACTATGACTATTGATTATGAACTATACCATGAAGCTTTACTATTTTCCCGTTGCTAATTGAGTAATCCTATATGTCTTATCACTCTTTGAAACATCTACAAAATAGAATTTCCCAGTAATCCAGCCGTCGTCTCCTTTATCACCGTTCCCAGCTAAGATATAACGTTCAGAATCTGGCAAAATTGAATAGAAAACACTGAACTCAAAGCCCATATCGTTGCTCTTCTCAATTTTAATAGAATTAATTAGATAATCTTTAATACGTTGTGATTCGGGGGTTTTCTGTTCCTTAAGATGTATTAAGTACTTTTCGAAAACCTCCCCTGCTATTTCATTCAAACCAATATTATCTGGTAATGTAACTTCTATATCAAGAACATTTTCCATTACTTGCTCTGTCGGTCTTGCGGTAGCTTTAGTTTCGGTTTCAGTCGAACTGCAACCCACTATCATAAGTAAAATTATTATTGGGCAAATAAAGAAAATATTTTTTTTCATTTTCATAACCATTCCTTTCGCTGCGCTCAGGCACAAAGCGTTATGAAAATTGTTGCCTGTGCGCTATTTTTTAATTGGTCGTTCAAGTATACTACAGAGCACGGGGAGGTGAGTACGTCACCCTACCCTTTTTCGGGAAATCGCATTATTATATGTGTCGCTCATTACTCGTTCAGTTTGCCAATGCCGCGATTAATGATAAAAACTTCCCGCAATATTGCATCCGTTATGAAGCGATTAAACTCCACGCGGTCACAAGAGAGCCATTACGCCATTGCTCGAATGATGTTGACAGCTATTTATCACATGCTTTCAACCGGTAGACTGTTCAATCCTGCACTTAACGAGAAGTCTGCTTAGAGTCTGAACCGAAATATGTTAATTGGAGCCAACCTCTGTGTAGGTCAGCTCCACCCCCACATTTTGAAATGCAAGCCAAGCAATCACTAAGAATGTCATTGCAATACCCCTGTGCAGATATAGCATAAAGTATATCGTATTTTCCACCCTGAGGTATTCTTCATCTGATCGAAAATCCTCTAATCAGCTTTCTGAGCCATAAAAAGACGCAGCGTCAAAACGGCGAACAAACTGGCAATGATTTTTATCTTATTTTTTACAGGCTGTCGCCTCTTCAGGAAACCACGTAACATGATCAGACTTCAACCATGATTCTCTAACTTAAAGAGCTATTGTCCATTATTTAAGATCGATTCATACTTTTCGACAAGAGAGATTATTTCAAGATGATGATTACTTCCTAACTGAACGTCCGGTTCATTTCTTTCGCCGGAAACTATGGGGTCCATGAGAAATGGTTGTGCTGTACTATCAATCGGCACTTCAAATAGAACTTTTTGCCTGTAACCTTCTTTAATCCATTTGTCTATAAATTAATATAAATGTCTGTAGGCGGATTAATGCAAATGTTATTTATCTGACGCTTTTTATTCAGTAAAGATAACATTGCCATTGTCACCAATAGCTTGAATTTTCTTTAGTCCACCATCAAAACCTCTACGTACAGCAAGAAATGAACTTTGATCTTTTCCAATGTTTAAAATTTCATCATGGTTATCACTATAAAAAAGAATAATTTGTTTAATATTTTTATCTTTTATGACACCAGAAACGGTGCAATAGGGACGTTCTATATTATCTTGAATAAAACTTCCTCCCATATCTCGTACTGTTACAGGTTTACTTAACGGTTCAATAGGCATATAGTCAATGTCTCGCACATTCCATTTATTATCGATGAGGTTGAGAGAAACAACCCCTTCATAGATGTTGCCATTATTTTTGAAAGTGTATTCAGCAGTTACATTCTGGGATGAATTATCAACATAATTGAACTTAATCTCAGTTAAGGATTTCAATTCAGTTCCGATATATTTTGAAATAGCTTCTTCTATATTAGGGCCAGCCAATAGATCTTTTTCCGATTTGGATAATGTTTTAGTGGAACTAAAGCTTTTTGTTTCCGAAAAATACTCGAATGCTATTAAAGTTGATGCACCTATTAACAATATCAACGTAGAAACAATAACAACAGCTATAATCTTCTTATTCTTCATACTAATTAATCACTCCTAATGCTTTTTTATAGTTGATCAATTTTACATATACATTCGAACCATTCCATAAACCACTATATTTGGATGAACTATTATCAATTATCTTTTTAATTTCTTCACCAGTAAGGTCAGATTTGCTTAATTTCATTAATGTTATTAGACCAGTTACAAAAGGTGTAGATGCAGATGTTCCGGAAAAATCAAGGGTTTGCGAAGAATTCTTGATTATAATATCATCCCCTGGGGCATAGAATGCAACTGCATTGTTGGAATTGCTAGAATTTAATACATTTAAGTTTTTACCCAATGCCCCAACTGAAATTACTTCTGGATAAGAAGCAGGATAATTATAGGCATCAGAACCAGAATTCCCGGCAGATGCAACTATTATCATTCCCTTTCGTGTTGCATCGCGAATTACATTATGCAATTTTTCGTCATTATTGAAACTCCCTAAACTTATGTTTAGGACATCTATTTTCATGTTTGAAGCTTTTTCGATCTCTTTAGCCAGGGCATTAACATTAAAATCATCCTTGGCTATTGGAAAAAAGTATATCGGAATATCTGATTTGCCGTTAGTATGTAAGATCGAAGCGATCAAGCTGGAAACCATAACACCATGATCATCATATGTTTTCGGGTTACCGATTGTTTTAATTTGCGCAATATCTGGGGGATATGTATCAATTATTCCTATTTTGATTCTATTTATATTGATACACGGGTATGTAACATTTAAATTCCAAGCACCAACAACTTGAAAAGCCCACTTATTTTCTTCAATGTTTTTTATTTCATAAGTTTGATTGCGCAGAGAAGTAACAAAAATAACTGAACAAACCAATATCAAAGTTAGTAAAAATGTAAGGATAACTTTATAACGTTTTTTCATATATTTCTCCTCGCATTAGACATTGGAGCATTCTGGTATTAAATACATGCCGAATGCCCCAAACAAATTTAATTCTTGGCTTTAATCGTAAAATCCCCACCAGAATTGCAATGCACCGGCACGAGTAATTTCAATAATGGAGTATTGTGTATAATAGTGGTTGGTTGAGAAGGACTCTGAAAATCCCGAACCAACGGTGTAAGCAGTCTTCGTGTTCATATCGGCGTAATAGTAAGCTTGGGCATAATCGTAAAGGTCTGTGTCATTATAATGATTTACTCCATTTCTGAATACAATATCGGCCAATCCAACCGAAGAGGCAGCACCGGAAGCATTAGTAATCCTAGCCCTCCAAGTATTAATATCGTAACCGGTTAATGTCCAGTCTATCAAGCATTTTACTTTTAAGTAGTTTGTTCCGCTAAAAGTCTGTTCTTCGAAATAAGTAGCGTAACTTCCAGGCTCGTTAAATACACTTGCATCATAACCACCGTCATAGTCTCTGTTCCAGGGCCCCGGCATCCATGAGTTCGTTTGAATTCCTTTGTCCTCTTTGTTAACTGCTTTAGTGGTATGTCCAACTGCAACAATATAGCTGGAATCTGGATAAGCTATTTTAACTGATGAAACATTAGGATTCTTCTTTAAGTACTCCTGTATGTCTTTTTGGCCATTCTTTTCGGCTTGAGAAAAAAACGCTTTTTTAATAGCAACCATATCACCCGATAAAATCCGGGCCCTGAAATCCTTGGGATTGCTATTAACATATTCATCGCTTAAATCCTCTTTAACGTTTGCTAAATCCAGGACTTTCCCTTCATCTTTCCACTTGTCGAACATTTTGGAGACATCGGCATAGTAATTGGCGTCATCAATACTTAACCCGTCGTTTAACATCTCTTGGACTAATTGTTCCTTGGTTTTTTGAGAACTACTATTGGTATCTTGTGCACCAAATGCTGTACTAACCGAGCTAACTACTAACAACAAAGAAATGGCCAGGGTAATAACCTTTTTAAACATTTAATCTCCTCCTTGTAATTAATCGTTTAAATCGTTTGTAAGCTATTTGCTCGAAATTGAAGCATGTAAATTTTCCTAATACCAATAACTTGGACCCGTGTAAGAAGTCTGTTCTACCAGGACATCATCCTGATAAACTGCTCCGGTTGAAACCAGGCGGTAATAATAACCGCTCACGACATACCACTTTTGATTTAGATATCCACTGTTGCTGTAAGAAGTGCTCGTCCAGCTTTTGATTGTCTGCCAACTGCCATTGGTGTATTGTTGGATACTGGCATTAATGACTACTTTGTTTATGTTGCTTCGGGCATAAAGGCTTGTATCAAATTGAGCTAGTCCGCTGCCGGAAATTTCAAAGGAATTTGTGAATTCCGTGATGCTGACCCATAATGGTCCAATTTCTGAGTTGGTTACTTGATTAGTCTCAAGGGCAAACGCCTGCATGGGAACCAGGCAAAGAATTAAAAGTGACAGGGCGAGTACTGCTGCTCTCTTTTTCATAAAAATCACCTCCCTCATTTATCCCTACATCCAAATAAACGAAAGACGGTGACTTTTTGTGACACTTTTTTTTGGAAAGATTTTCATTTATTTTCGGATTATACTTTTAGCCATTTTAATCATCTCTGCTTTATCTACTTCTCCTATAAGAGAAAACAGAAATTCTTCCTTCCAGACAATACTGACAAGTCCTTGTTTCTCGGCTAAAAGTGCATCGCTGTTGTGTATCGAAATATTTTGTACAGTGGCATCTTCTGTATCTACTCTTAGGTCTGTGTCGCTACTTCGATACTGGGTGAATCGAATGGTTTGGCCTTGCTCATTTGAATAATAAATAGCATTTAACATATCACGTTCTTCTGTTTTAACAACTTTAAAACCATGGGGAATGTAGTTGGGAACATATCCACTCCAGTTCGGCGGGATTTGCTCGGTAGCCTGTTTTGTTTGACCGTTATTTTCATCTTTCGTTTGGATGCTGGTGTATTGATTCTGGATATTCAGAATGATATTTAATGCTTTCACTCTTAAAGCTTGAACACTAGCCACAACTATAGTAAAACTCCCAAACAAGACCAGTAAAAAAATCGCTGCTTTTGACAGGAACCTGACGGTCCTTTTTCTTATTTTGTTAAATGTTTCTTTTCTGTCATGCCTGGCAATCAGCTTTTTCATTTTTCGGTCAAATTCGGGTGGAAGGGCAAAATCAGGAGCAGAATCATCCTCAATCGGATTCTCAGCGATTATGTTTTCGACATGACAGGCAGCGGCATATTCGAAGAGTGCTTCCAGCATTTTTTCCTTTGCTT
This sequence comes from Desulfosporosinus sp. OT, assembly GCF_000224515.1. GTDB lineage: Bacteria > Bacillota > Desulfitobacteriia > Desulfitobacteriales > Desulfitobacteriaceae > Desulfosporosinus. Next base: position 18,968 of record NZ_AGAF01000050.1, read on the forward strand.
GCACCTTCGCTGATTCGTGTTCACTCATGATTTGTCGCCTCCTGTTCCTGAGATAATAATTTGATCAGACTCTTTCTGGCCCGGTGAAGCCGTGTTCGGATGTTTTCGGGTGTAATATTTAAAATCCGGGATATTTCCTCATCTTCATAGTGATAAAAAAATTTAAGCGAAAGAATATCGGCATAAGACGGATGTAATTCCTTAATTTTTTCTGCCACTCTGGTAAAAGTTTCATTATTCATGAGAATTTCTTCAACACTTGGTCCCGATTCGGGTAAATCTTCTTCAATCTCTTCAATAGAAACGCTGTATTGCTTTCTCCTCAGTCGATAGATATCAATGGAAACGTTTCTAACAATAATAACGAATAAAGCCTTTATTTTGTTACAGTCAGTTCCAATGATCTTTTCAAGATTATTGGAAATATTGATAAAAGCTTCCTGAACAGCGTCCTGAGCCAGATGTTCATCATTTAAAATCCTATATGCTACCTTATACATCCGAGAAGCATGTTCTTCATACAAAGCTTCTAGTCTGCTGCGGTTTTCTTTATTTTGTGTCGCAGCAAAAATAATTAACATGCACTTTTCTCCTTTTTCATATTAAATATTAATCTTAAAATCTATTTCTTCCTTAGCAAAATATACAAACCCTCATGGTGAATGTGTTATTTAAATAGACAATCTAAAGTGCCTTTTTGAAAAGTAAGATTTTTCAGAGTTTCACATATTATAGCACATGATTACATATCGCTGCTCCGCCAGGCGCGTCTTACGCACCTTGGGGTATCGGTCATATCATTAAAGCTCTTACCACATGCTTTGCAGAGGTAACGCTGACGAGAACGGTACTTACCGTTCCGTTTAACCCTTTTACTGTCACAATGGGGACAGTAAATCCCTTCGCTGAATCGAGTTTCGAGAAGGTCAATAATGAAATCTCCCAATTTAGCGTTATCGGGGAACATGTGCTATCTTATGAGCTCGTATAGCTCCATCTTCTTGGGTTTGTCTAAGGTCTAAACTCCTTAAGCAAGTCCATAATATCCATTTTGTGCCACCTCACATCTTGCTGTTACGCTATACACTATGTCCTGGAAAGCAACAAATCTTACTAACAAAGCCATCTTTATACAACCCACCGACTTTTCTATCGATAAGACGGGGGGTTTTCGCTTATTTGGTCTTTGTTATTACGGGGTCGGAGGCGGAGTTTGTAGAGGGGGCGCAGGTGGCAACGGTGCGAATTTAACTTCAACGATAACTCCCTTGGCCACAACCTTGCCTCCTACTGGGTCTTGTTCAATTGCAAGCCCACTACCATTAAAGTTGAAATGCAATTCCGACTTGCTTACCGTTTCTCCAACCTGTCTCATCGTCATTCCGATAAGATTAGGAACAACAACCTCGCTTGCTAGTGGTGGACGCTCAGGGACGCTCGGTGACGTAACAGGTCTAACAGGAACATCCTTTTCGGTGACCAGTATGGTGCTTTTTGTATCATTAGAAAAAGGAACATTAAATTCTTCAAGAGCCCCTTGAAGAATTATTTTAGCAACAGGACTACATAGTGGTCCACCCTCATATTCCACACCCTTTGGACTATCAGCAATCACTAACACTGCAATTTTTGGGTTATCGACTGGGGCAAAGGCTTCAAACGATGCTATAAACGAAGTAGGGGAATAACTACGAGTTACATGGTCAATTTTTTGGGCAGTTCCTGATTTCCCACCCACTCTAATCCCTGGGATGATCGTTAATTTTCCCGTTCCGTTGATAACAACGCTTTCCATCATCTTTACCATCTCGTCCGATGTGCTTTTGGAAATAACCTTTCGAATCACTGTCGGCTGATTTTGCTGAACAAGAACCCCATCTGGCGTGGTAATTTTATCCACGACATAAGGCTTATAAAGCGTACCCCCATTAACGATAGCACACAAAGTCGTCAGCAGTTGAATGGGGGTTACCAAATTAGATTGTCCAAACGACATGGTTGCCAGATCGATATCTTTTACACTTTGTTGAGGAACGAGTAAGCCTCTTTCCTCTCCGGCTATATCAATACCCGTTTTCTCACCAAAACCAAAGGCTCTTAGATACTTATAAAAATTCGTCGCTCCAAGTCTTAAGCTCATCTGAGACATGACAACATTAGACGATTGTTCCATTCCTTGGGTAAAGGTAATACTGCCAGCAGGTCTTACTCCAAAGTCCCAGTTTCGAATCGTTCGGTTTCCCAACGTTATGTATCCTGGGTCTACAAATAATTCATTAGGCGAGATTAGCCCTTCTTCTAGACCAGCTGACCCCGTTACTATTTTAAAAGTTGAACCAGGCTCATAATTCATACTGATGGCTCTGTTTGTCCAAAGCTCAGGAGCGACTTCACCGTACTTGTTAGGGTCAAACGATGGGGTTGTTCCCATTCCTAAAATCTTACCCGTTTGAGGGTCCATGGCTAAAATAGTAACGCTTTCAGCCTGAGTCGTTGTTTGCAAAGCGACCAATTGTTGCTCTATTATCGTTTGAATCTTAGTATTTAGTGTTAATTCCAAGTTGTTTCCGTGCCGTGGCGGTTCGATGCTAGAATTAGCATCGAGAATCTCTTGACGACTTGTGGTCTTTTCCGACATGGATTGCCCAGCAGTGCCGTAGAGTGTTTTGTCATAATAAGCCTCGATACCCCCTATCCCATGACCCGTCTGATTGACAAACCCTAGGACAGATGAAGCCCATGTACCTAAGGGATAGATTCGTTTGGATTCATTAGCATAACCAAAGCCTGGAAGTTTCAGTTTGCGAATTTGTTCTATTTTTTCAAGGTCAACTTGACGAGCTATATTAATCCACAACACATCTTTGTTGAGTTTGGCGAGAATAGATTTCGAATCTTGACCTAGAATTTCTCCTAACGATTTGGCAATCTCCTCTTTGGTCATTCTGGTGAACTTCTTCGTTTGGATAAGAGTTGTAAGTCCCCTTGGATTTGCATAAACTTCTTGAGCCAACACACTCCGACTTAAGACATTTCCCTTGCTATCAGATATAGTCCCTCGTTCAGGTAATAATGTTTGACTTGTCGTTCGATTGGAAATCCCTTTAGCAGTTAAGGTATCGGAGTTATAGACCTGCATATAAAACAATCGCCCAACGATACAGATAACTATAAATACAAGAGGAATGTATACTAAGAATTCTCTGGAAAAATAGGCCAGTTTCCATTTTTTCTTCTTTGGAATTTCCACAGTACACCCTTCTCTGCCACTTGTGCTAATCTACATCTCTAACGCTCTGTTTCCATCCTCTGCCTGAGAACTCACTATGGACGTTATACAAATGAGAACTAATTATCAAAAAATCACACCATAGGTTAGGTTTTTTGAGATATCTTAATATCAGCCAAGAGAGGTGATCCACTCGTACGAGAGGAACTTATAAGGACAACTCAGCATTGCTCTTTAGCTTTTAACGAAGTGATAGACAGCTTCGACTATCATAGGAACCCACCCCATAATGAGGAAATAGATTTTTAACTACCCCCTTGTAATTTATATGTTATCTACTTCAAAAACCTTGCCTTCCCAATTTCTGAATACTGCTTTATCTTTATGGGTATAGAGCAAATATTGAGGAAGAATTGGCATTTTGCCGAGTCCATCCGGTCCATTGAATACATAATACGGGACTGCCATACCTGATGTATATCCCCTCAATCCATCCATTATATCAAGACCTTCGTCAATACTTACCCAGAAATGCTTTGTACCCTTTACCTGCATAGGGTGAAAGATATAATATGGCTTTACTCTTAATAGTAAAAGCTGTTGGTTAAGCTTTCTTACTATGTTTTTATCATTATTAATCCCGTTTAAAAGAACCATTTGATTACCAAGAGGAATCCCTGCATCTGCAAGCATTTCGCAAGCAGCCTTGGACTCATTAGTTATCTCTAAGGGATGATTAAACTGTGTGTTGATATATATAGGGTGATACCTTTTTATTATATTTGTAAGCTTTTTAGTTATTCTCTGTGGTAGTGTAACAGGAGCCCGTGTACCCAACCGGATAAATTTTTTTAACTCTTTAAATCTATCTTCATTGTGCTTATGCGTTTCTCTAAAGTTCTCTTGCACCAGTATTCATCCCCCACACTCAAGATGTTATCGCCTTAACAGAAATTTCCACATTTTTATGTCAAAAACATAGCGCATACACGCTGCAAGGAAACCAACAACAGGCATAGGATCATCTTTAGATATGATATCGTCTCTAAATCTATTACCTTTTCCACTCCAGAAAGGAGGGTTCATGCTTTTTCTGTCCTTATTGAAAACAAAGTGAAGAATATCACCCGGAAAAAGATTACGACACATGATTCCTGCTTTGTATTGTGCAACAGGCTCAACGTCACCATCTACAACAATTTTGTACAATAGCCATGGAAAATCTACACCTGCATATATGCCCATCTGAAGCGAATTCCAGAACTTACAGTTTAATTCGATAAACTTGATTTCTCCGGTTTCCCTCTGAACCATAAACTCAAGATCTGCAATACCGTACCATTTGAGTCCTTCCATATATTTAAGTGCCAATTCAAGCATCTCAGGGTAAACAACACTTTCCTGAACAGTACTTGGTCCAGTAACTAGAGGATATTTTCGGACATGCCTTTGCACAAATGAAGCCCTCAACTCGTTGAAAGAATTATATAGAAGTACAACATCGTATACCTCTCCTTCTCCCAGATGTTCCTGAATAACAGGGTAAGGATAGTGCTTATGTACCTCAAGATACGTTTTTACTAGGTCTTCCTTGGAAGATACAATTTTTATACCCCTTCCGCCATTACTTTTTACAGGCTTCACCATCAACGGATATTTTAAAAGTGCTGTTATTTCATGAAGTTTGTATGCTCCGTTTGGAAAAACGGTTTTTGGGATATCAACTCCAACAGACATGGCATGCTTGTATGCTTTTCCCTTATCGGATGTTGTTTCATAGCTTTCATTAGACGGCAATGGCACTGAACACAGCTTCTCCAATTCTTTCTTATGTTTCATGGCGACTGCTACTGTGTCCTCATCCATTGGGAAAAACACATCACATCCATACTCTTGTATTTTACTCTTTATAAAATTATAGAAATGCTCTGGGTTTTCTGATGCGTTTTGACAAACCAAAGATTTAGTGCAATATTTTGAAAAAGCTGTGGGCGAAAACCTTGTTTCTTCTACAACTATTGTTTGAATGCCTTTTTTACCCAAAGACCTAACGACTGCTAGCGTCTTTCTTAGCTGTGCATTAGTTAATAATACCTTGTGCATACTTTCTCTCCTTTAACTCCTCATCAGTATCACAAAATTAATTTCACCCACGCTTTTCAGTTCCCATTCGTGGACTTCCAACCAAAATACTTCATAAAAGCCGCCTTTGCCACATAGCCTGCTGTACTCCCACCGCTCTCCCCAAACTCGACAACCCCAGCGAAGGCAATCTGAGGATTATCATAAGGAGCAAACGCCACAAACACCCCATTGTAGGTCCTCTCTAACGCCGTGTTTACGTTTCCGATCTGGGCTGTTCCAGTCTTAGCCCCCCCGGAAAATTCCGGCAGATCTGCAAAAATTCCCGAAGCCGTCCCAGCATCATCTCCTGCACCAGTAACTACAGCTCGCATCCCTTGTTTGACCGCATCCAAATTAGCTGGAGAAATTGTGACTGTGTTGATAACCTTGGGTTGGTACTGCTGAGCTACCTCCCCAGTGATCGGATCCAACAGTTTATCGACCACATACGGAGTATAGCGCTTTCCGCCGTTCACCAAGGTCGTCGTGTAATTGGCTAATTGCAAAGGGGTATAGCTGTTATATCCTTGCCCAATGGAATTGTTAAAACTGTCATAGAGCTTCCAGTCAACATTTTCATAAACCTTTTGCTTATACTCAACGTCAACCGCATTTTTCTCAGCATCTTTCTTTGTTTGCAGCTTCTGGCGGCTTTTCGCATCCGGGGCCTGCTCCAGTTTGGTCGCGTAATCGGCCTCAATTATTGCCAACTTTTTATCACGCGCCTTAATATAAGTAGGACCAAAATACGCTTTCTTCCATTCTGCTGAGGGTGCGGTTCCTTTTGCTTCTCCCGGCAAATCTACACCACTTTCGACACCTAACCCAAATTCATTGGCGATTTGGCGCACAATTTCTGGATTAGAATCGAACACTCGGCGACCGATAACTTGAAAATATATATTAGAAGATTTGGCCAGCGCTCGAGAAAGATTGACAAGACCAAAGTCGTTCCCTCCCCATTCAGCAGTACCTTGTTGCTGAGCAGCTAGATTTCCCAATGAGGACTTTTTATCATCAATGAGTTCAGTCGGCGTCGTCAATTTGAGTTGCAAGGCTGCCATTGCTGTCACCATCTTGAAGGTTGATGCCGGTGGATACAACCCGGACAACGCTCTATTCAGGGAAGCAGCCGGCGCTATTTCATTAGTGAAATACTTATCAAACATTGTATCGGAGATAATTCCGGTCAAATCGTTAGGATCCATCCCGGGCCGTGAGACCATAGCAAGAATCTTGCCTGAATTTACATCCATCACCACGGCAGCCCCAGATTTTGCATTGGGATTAGTGTTCTTTTGAACATCTGCAATAACTTGATCGAGGCTTTCTTCCACAACCTTTTGCAGATCAGCATCAATCGTCAGTTGGACTGTCATTCCCGGTTCCGGTGGTTGGATTAACTGTTTAGAAACTGGGCGGGCGCGATTATCTACTTCAACTTGTTGAATGCCCTCTTTACCCCTCAACCAGAAATCATAGGATTTCTCTACCCCCATCTTGCCAATCATATCCCCCTGAGCGTACTCGAATCCCGCCTTTTGAGCATCCGCATTTTGATTGAACTGTTCAATTTCCTTGTCCCCTATCTCACGAACATACCCGAGGAGCTGACCAGCAAGATTTTTTTGAGGGTAGGAGCGAAGCGGAACTGCATCAACGCTCACGCCTTGGAGCTCGTTCTGATGCTCGGCTATAATGGCCTGGAGCTCTTGAGGAACCTTATCTAGAATCATGACAGGGCGATAACGTTCCCACTGATGATTCTGAATATTAGCCAATATATCTTCAGTAATCGACTCAATCGATTGATTGGGATTAGTCCAGTACGGCTTAATGTACCCCGCTAATCGCTTAATAACATCTTTCCAATCGCTAGGTTTAGATTGTTGCAAACCCATTAAATCTAAATTAAGAACAAACTCTGGAACACTTGTTACAAGAATCTTTCCATTTTTGTCTACAATATCTCCTCGTGTAGGAGGCACCTTCACAAGCTTCATGTAATTCCCCTCCGCCTTGGCAGAATAATATGCACCTTCGGAAATTTGCAAACCCCAGATATTTACACCTAAAACCGTAAAAATGAGGACCACTACGAAGGTTAAGCCCCAAAGTCTATTCACATAAAATTTTCGTTCTCTTTTATTCATCTCTATTAACCTCCTTTCGCTGAAAGGTGCGAACTCCGATCAAAAGTTTAATCCTGACTTAATCTAACAACCTATCCTACCTTACCCAGGTTAAGAATTGGATTAACTGCGATACCAATAAGATCCATCAATCACGCGAAAAATGAACCCATTTACTTCTACTTATCAAATGCGTCCCCTCGAATCTCCTGTTGTAAAATTCTCATCTACTATTTTCGGCATGCTCTTTCATACCCTTTTACAATTAATCCCGAAGAATTGTTTTCTGAGATTATTTTTGCTGGTATTCCTCCAACAGTAACATTACTTGGAACGTCTTTATTCACAACAGCGTTTGCCCCTATAGTTACATTATTACCAATAATTATACCTCCGAATAACTTTGCACCGGGGGCAATATAGACGTTATCTCCTATGATTGGACACTTCTCATTAAATACCCCTATGTTTACCGCTGAATGAATTCTACAGTTTTTCCCAACCCGCACATCGGGATGTACTACAATACTTCCCCAATGGGCGATACTAAGTCCAGGTCCAAATACGTGCCGTGGAATTGTAAAGCCTAGATTTGTCGACAATTTTATAAGTTTAAATTTTAAAAAACTTAAATAAATTTTACCTATAATATCCTTTCTGCAGTTCTCATAATATTCCGCTTTCCTTAACGTTAGTTGAAAATGTATGAGTGGTCTAGTAAACCTAAACCACCATCTATACCGAGTTTGATAATGAGCCGCTAAGTCTGCAGTAACATAGAGCCTATACTCTTGCTTGGACTGAATAATCTTTAACTCCCCCTAAGTCATGTGAACTATTTAAATATTAACCGACGACTTCTCAGATTAATATTTAGTAAGAGCCCTATTGAGATCATATTTGCCCACATTGCACTTCCACCATAGCTAATGAAAGGCAAAGGTATCCCAGTAACTGGCATAATACCAGAATTCATGCCAACGTTGACAAGAATGTGAAATGAAATCATAGTTATTATTCCCGATGCTATTAACAAACCATACAAATCTCTCGCATGCTTGGCAATATAAATGCCACGCAGCAGGAAAATTACAAAGAAAAATAGTAGGATACTTACTCCTATAAATCCAAACTCTTCACTGAACACTGCAAAAATAAAGTCGGTATGATGTTCTGGAAGGAAACTTAGTTGTCCCTGTGTTCCTTGACGATACCCTTTACCCCAAAATCCACCTGAGCCAATTGCCGACATCGCTTGAAGAATATTATAACCATCTCCTGCACTGTCTGAAGCCGGGTTCATAAAAACAGTCAGTCTTTTCAATTGATAATCCTTCATTGGAAGAGGCAAGCCTTCGGCGAATTTGAGCCAGCTTGGAAGGTTTGTTGAAAAATGTAGCCATAGTGCCATACCGACAGCGGTTACCCCTGTAAGTAATAACCCACAGAACTTACGAATATTCGCACCTGCAATAAACATCATCCCTATAAATATTGCCACAAACACTAGGCTTGTCCCTAGATCAGGTTGTTTTAAAATAAGGAGCATAGGCAGTAATACATATAAAAAAGGCGCAATAAAATCTCTGAAACGATTTAGTTTGCCTTGACGCTTTGTTAAAAAATCTGCAAACGAAAGGATAATAAATATTTTTGCAAATTCCGAAGGTTGGATCGCGATACCTGGAGCAATGGGTATCCAGCGAGTAGCTCCTTTCGCTTCACTCCCGAAAATAAAAACTGCCGAAAGCAATAGGATATTAAACCCGTAAATATACCAGCTAAAATTCTGCAACTTTTGGTAATCAATTCGATTAACCATAATAACTAAGAAAATTCCGCTTATTATCCAAATGCTTTGCAGTTCGACATAATAATATTGCTGCCCTTTCACAAGATTATAAGACGCAGTGCTTAACACGAAGAGGCTCGTCGCTAATAATAAGAGCACCGCCACTACAAACGGTAGATCCATATTCCTTAAATTTTGCTTGTCAAACATTCCTACTCTCCTTTAATGGTGAAATTCATATAACGGCAAAAAAAATATCTTCAATTCATTAACTTTCCAAATAGAGTAGTCCACAATAGAGTAAGCAAGAGATATAAATAATCTGCTCATGAGTCTAGAATAAAATAAGACTCCATTTTAAGGAGTCTTATTGTGACAAGGAAGTTTAAGTAACACCTCCAGGCCATACCGGACTGCCGATTGTTCGAGCTTTACCTGTTTATTTCCCAGATAAGTATAGTATAGCGTTGTTTTTTTACGTACACGTCACAGGTTTTTAACATTTTTGTTAAAGTAGATACCAATCATGATAATAATATTAAAAGAGAAGGTTAGGTAAATTCGACCGCCTTCACTTGGTTATTATATTGAGTTGAGCTAGTTTAAACTATGCTTGTTCAGCAGATGGCAAGTATATAGTAAGTACAGTTCCTTGACCGGGTTCACTTTTAGCCAATACTTTTCCGTCATGCATTTCAATAATTTTTTTAACTATAGAAAGCCCTAATCCCGTGTTCAATGTCTTTCCTCCATCACTACTTGACTTGTTGGAACACTTCTATCTTAAAGTGCTTCATTTCATTGTACTTTAACATTAATACATGAAGTTAACGGAATTCTAACAATTTTGTTAAATAAGCCCGTTCGGGTACTTTTCTGATATAGTAAAAGTCTTACCACTTTGTTTAGCCTTTAAGAGAGCTTGGTCAGAAAATAATTAGATCGTGAAAAACTGCCCATTTTTGGCTAGCATGAACAACTAAAAACCATCACCAATGTTTTTAAAAATTAGTACTGAAAGGAACTAGCTCTATGTCTTCACAATTTTTTGCAGACTCTATAAATTATTGGGGTGCGTATGGAATTATAGCAAGCTTGTTAATAAGTATTATT
>NZ_AGAF01000049.1 GCF_000224515.1 Desulfosporosinus sp. OT
GTGACTCCAATTCAGCCCCGTGTCAATGAACGCGGGGTGAATTGGGCTTGATCGCGCTTATTAAGGTTGAGTTGCGTCTTTGCATTTATTTTTAGATTCATTGTCTTGTTGCTTAACTTTCTTTATGTGATACCAAGTGGATGCCAAAAACACTAAGGTAAAAAAGGCAACACGAGTGCCCCTATCTGTTATTATCCCCAAGCTTTTGGTCTCCTCTCTGCAATTATTCTTACAATGAAAACTGCTTGAAAAACCCCTCATTTAAAAAGACGAATAAAAGAGGCAAAAAGTTCGCGAACTTTTTGCCTCTTTTATTCGTCTTTAATTTTGAGATCATAAAGTCAAAAAGCTATCACTTCGGTGGTGTTTTATCTTAATCGTTATTGGGGCAAAATTAGGTGAGAAGTAGAATTCGCTTAAGCCTTTATTTCACCGTTTTGATATCTTGATAATTGGAGTTGCGTTTTTGACTTTGATTTATTGGTTGTGACGACATCGATTCCGTTAATTCTTCCTTGGTTTAGCTAAAAAGATCATCAAGAAGAGAAGAGGGTCAAAGTGTTTTGGGCTTTGAGCAATACGTGTTATTTTTTAGTTGGCCACGGGCAGAAAACGAAAGAATCAGTTCGGGTAAGAGCGTAGTAGAAAGGGGTTAGAGATAGGATATGAGGTGCTTGGAAATGGGATACAGTGAATCCTTGTTCTGCGATTTTGTATACGAGAGGAACGTATCACGCTGTGACCGAGTTTAACCGTGAACTAATTGCTAAAGTTCGTGCTGGGGATGAAGAATCTTTTGTGATCTTTGTAAAGTCCTATACACCTTATGTTTACCGCACGGCTTTTGCCTTCCTTCACGACCTTGTCGAGGCTGAAGATATCTCCCAAGAGATTTTCATAAAGATTCACCGTTCCATATCGCAACTGAATGACCTACATGCCTTTAATTCCTGGCTTAAGAAAATAATTACTCATAGTTGCCTTGACCACTTAAAAAAAAGGAACCGACACCAATCCCCGTCCTAGAGCTTGATTCGGAGTCCCACGATACTTCCCTATACTGGGATCAGCACTTAGACATTTTGGAAGCCTTAAGAAGTCTTAATACTGAGTATAGGAAAACATTAGTGCTCCGAGAGTGGGAAGGGTATAGCTATGAAGAAATCGCCAACATTCTGGGGATTCCAGTCGGAACAGTAAAGTCAAGAATTTATTCTGCTAGGATGCAATTAAGAAGAATACTCTCTGAAGGAGAACGGTAAAGGAGTGGTAAAGTTGGAATGCCATGAATCCCTGGAACGGATTTCAGAATACATTGACGGAGAGCTGTGTGATACTGAGTATGGAGAAATTAAGGTTCATCTGCTTTCCTGTCAGAATTGCCAGAACGTGGCGAGGGAATTTCAGATGCTTCACGAAAAGGTTCAGCAATCACTAGAGAACACTCCTGTACCGATTGACCTAGAACAACGTATTCTTATCGCCATCGAGCGAGAACAGCAAAAAGTCAGCAAGCAAAGAGTTATCACGCTCATCGCTCTAGTTATGCTGGGGATTCCGCTTCTTCTCTTGTCACCATTCCTTCTTAGAATCGTTCATTTGTTTTACTCCACGGGTTATGCATTTTGGCGGATAAAAACGGTTCTAATGATGCTGTTGCCAACGACGACCAGTTGGGGAATTGGGGTTACATCTTTCTTTTTAACTGTTATCGGTATTTATATGATTCGAGCATTATTACGGGGAAGCCGTTTTAAAGAGGTGTCTTTATGAGATTCGGGTACAGATTAAGCTTAGGCATAATTTTTATCTCCGTATTACTGCTCTCTTTGCCTAATTATGCTTTAGCCGATGCGATTGTAACGCAGATGGGGGGCTATCCCATTACCGTCCCCGAAGGTCATTCAGTTGAAACGGTTCTTAGTGTTGGTACAGACGCACGGATTGCCGGAAATGTGACCGATGCTGTTCTTGTGATTAATGGTAATGTGTACTTGGAACCAACAGCCCAGGTTGATTTGGTCGTTGACCTAGGTGGACATGTTTACAATTCAGCCTTAAAAAGTCCCAAGACGGGGGTTTTTGAAATCAACTTTTCGGAAAAGCTAGTTAATGACTCCTTGCTTGGGGGAGTAATTCTTTTGGGAATCTGGGCTCTAAGAGTAGTGGTTGGTTTTTTAGGCATAGTTTTCTTTACTGGGTTGGGTTACTTCATGAGAAACCGTTTAAGTTCATCCGAATACTTACTTTCTACAGATTTTCTCCGTTTATTTGGGATAGGTACAGCGTTTTTAATGTTACTCGTTTCTTTGGCGGTTTTGCTTACCCTGACGGTGTTTGGTATTCCGTTAGCAGCTCTCCTTATCATCTTGGGTATCGTTTTAGCGGTGCTTGGGCTGATTCCTGTTATGCAATTTATTGGAACCAAGGTGTTGTCATCAAGGATATTGGAGTACCCTGCCATTACCAGGAGTTTAGCTCAATCTACATTATTTGTCGCCTTGGTTAGCCTTCCACTTATCGGTTTAGTTTTTCTCATTGTTATGGGGCTAACTGGCCTAGGACTTGCTTTAACCGTAGGTTGGACACATTTTAGGCGTTACAAAACATCTTGAACTTGACGTTAGCTTTGGGTGAAAGGAGCAATCATGACTTTACAGCTTCTAGTTCACTATATTTCCCAATATGGGTATGTAGGATTGTTTGTAATTTTAGCAACGTCTATTTTGGGAATTCCTATTCCCGATGAATTTCTATTGACCTTTGTTGGTTCCTTAACTTATTCCGGTCAGCTTAATCCTTTTCTTGCCATCATTTCAGCAACTGCAGGCAGTGCTACAGGTATTACGATCGCCTATATTTTAGGAACATTCTTTCAGCAGAAAATCTTGGTACATCTGAAGAAACATGCAGGAAGCCAACGTTTAGAAAAAGTATTGGTTTGGTATCAACGGCATGGAGGAAAACTTCTTACGGTTGGATATTTTATTCCCGGTGTTCGCCATCTTTCTGGGTACATTGCAGGCTTAAGCCGATTGAGTTACCGAAACTTTGCATTCTTTGCCTATCTAGGAGCAACTTTATGGACAACCCTGTTCATAGTCCTAGGTCGGCTTTTGGGTAGTCGTTGGAAAACCATATTACCTATCTTCCATCGCTATTCTCTATTGTTGGGAACCATGGCTGCCGTGATTTCTATAATTTTCTACCTTATATATAAGAAGCATGAGCATTTTATGGCTTGGCTAGAGAAACAGCTATCGCAACTGCCCAGTCGTTATTTATCCCTAGGTAAGCAACGTTTTTTTGTTACAGTTGCTGGTCTCCTTTTTATTGCCCTATTCATTATGCTGATGGGCTTAATTCAGGATTTCGTTTTCCAAGAGGTCGGCGAGTTTGATAACCTCGTTGTATTTTGGTTGGACGTTACATCTTCACCCTTGGTTATTGATCTGATGAGAGGGATTAACGCCCTTGGAACTCATCTCACAATAATGCTTTGGTTTGTGCTGGCAGTGATTGTTCTGCGAGTCACAACTAAGAACTGGTCACATGTGTTTCCCCTAGCCTTCGCGTGGGGAGGCGGTACAGTGATTGACCTCTTATTTCGGTTTTTCTTCCGTGGCGAAAATATCAACGTCTTTGAAAACGTTACGCCGTTTCAAGCCCCAAGTTCTGGATTCTTAATAGCTGCCATCTCTTTTTATGCTGTCTTGGGATACATTAGCGGGCGAAATAAACCGTGGTTTACTCAGATTATTATACTAATTGGCGGAATTGTCTTGCTGGTTTTTTTAGCTCTTAGCCCGATTTGCCTCCGCATACATACTCCTAGTGCGATGGTCACTAGTTTGACTGTAGGTGGTCTATGGGCTTTAGTGTGTGTTTTTGTTTATGAATTTGGTGTTTATAGGAGCGAATGACCATTATGTCCACATATTCAAAAGCAATTTCCTCGTTTTGATCTTTGACCTTGAGCGACGATTTAGGCGTTGTCTATTTCAACTTTTTGGAAGCATGTTTTGGCTAAAATGCAAAAGTCATTTTTTTTCTCATTTTTCGTCGATTTACTATGTATTTATCTCTGAAATCAAATCAACTGGGACAATAAAACTACTACTTTTCAAAAACTCCCAAATACGTATTGGTACTATAAAAGCACAGGTAAACAATCCGATGATCGGGTTGGATGCTTGTGCTTATTTACTTATAATAAGGGGAAAATGGCCTGGCGTAGTTCGCATTGGATTTTGATCTAAACCAAAATTCGCTATCTTGATGGCATCAAGCTTGTCCGTCTTTCCTTTACGGATGGCCACATTAACATACTTGTTCATTACTAGCGGATTAATAACAGAAGCAGAAATATCATGCTCTTTCAGATATGTGAGTACCGGATAATGATAAGCCCCTGTTGATTCCATAACGACACGGGTTTCCTCTTTAAGAGTGTTAATCTTATCTACTAGAGTTTTTAAATCACTTTCCGTATGCTTTACCTCAAAGGCTTATGTAAAATCTCACCATACGGTTTCAGAAAACAGACTATACTTTTTCCCTTTGAAACATCAATCCCCACGCTGATCATACTACTCCTCCTCTGAAAACAAAGGTTATGACCTTGTTGAAGATGTGAAGAGCCTATTTTAGGTCGAGGTACTTATAAATTTAAGCAAAAGATAAGGCTGACCTTTTTCGGATTATTTATGATGTGCAGCAATTTGAAGTGCTATCTAAATGAACACCCTGATTCATAGAAATGAGTAAACTCGTTAAGTTTCGTAACTGTATATTTCTTTAATACTTTATCCCAATTAATGCACCCTTTAGGTGTAAAAGGAAATCGAGCATTTAATAAATCAATAATCTGAGATGAACTCTCTCTGGGCAAAATAATTGTTGTTTTTCCTAAGAGAAAGAGGCGCATTAAGCGCCCCTACTTTTCGTAACTGGTTTTTCAATGTTCGCTTGACCAAGCCAGTAGCCAGAAGTGGTAATGATTATGGTCGAGGCAAGACCGTCATGGTCTTTTCCTGTCCAGAGCAAGCCTATAGCTAATCCGATCAAAACTATGGTGATACAAAAAGTGTAAAATGGATGTTTCATATTCTAAAACCTCCATCAATATAGTATGTAGGAGAAAAGGGTTAAAACTGCCAAAAGATTATGTCAAGGTTATTTCTTAAATGTTTTTAGTGGTACTGTGTAAAGAAATATTAAATATTGCTTGAACTTTTTTTAATAAATTACTAAGGAGCTAGTACGAATCATATATTACACCCCCTTTTAAGATAATTCTCCACCAAACAACGGTTTCCTGCCCGACTCCGCATGTACGTATGTTACAAGAATCATTCTCCAGTTATTTTTGGCAGTTACGTAGTCATTGGCCCTTTATTATTACCTTAGTATACCGAGGAAAGAAACCACCACATTCACCATCCCTCCGCCGATGATCAAGGCGTTGATCTTTTCTAGGAGGTTTTCAATCACTCCCATCTTATCGCCCACTTTGGCACCGCCGATAATGGCCCTAAAGGGACGTTCCATATAAGACCAATCAATTTCCTAAGAAATTTGATTATATAGGGACCAACGGAATATTTACGGGCTTGATTCCTTTGTGGGCTAAGTACATACTGAGGGGAGTTTTTGATGTCCGTGAAACACTAACTAGAGAACAACATCAACAAATGTACCCCTCGTGGATCTTTACAATTATCATTTTTACAGTGAATTCAATGGCTTCGGTTTATCGAAATACTGTTCATCAGGGGACTGCTGCACTGTCTTTTTGCCGCATTCAAGGCAGATCTATCTTGGTCGTCGTATAAATATTAGGCATGCGCGTCATAATGACACCGACGGTTACTTGTTAAAGGTCGCCTTTGCCTAAAGAGGCCTTCATAATATCTTTGCGTGGAATCATTCCAAAAAGAACGCGATCCGTCCCGGCAACCGCTAGGCTCCCTACGTTTTTCGTGAACATAGTAACCGTCGCTTCATAGACGCTTGCGCTTTTCCAGTATGGTGATCGGCATAGAATTGAACGCACAAACCCGCAGCTGAAGCATTCGTTCCATGTTTGGGGAAGGGTTGCTGTTTTCCTGGTAAGAATATTCCAACTCGCAGTCGGGTCTCGTCAAAATGGTTAAATTCGGGCGGAGAGTGGCTCGCGTCAAATCCAGCTTTGCCTAAATTTTTCACCAGTGATGGAACCCTTAGGCTTTCACTATTTCCACAATTCGCTGTTGACGTTCTGTCCATTCCAAACCCATTTCACCTCTTAATGTTTCTTACTGGCCTTCGGTCAATTTCTTCATGATTTTCGTTTCCAGCTTTCACACGTAAGCAAAGTCATTCCCGTAGCGTGCCATAATGAAATAAGGCAAGAGTTTGGATTTTTTGGCACGGACAGGAAAGTACTGGTATGCTCCCTCATGGGGTTGTAATCACTGCATTACTTGGTTCCACTGGGGCAGATGAAGCTATATAACCCTAGCTGGAAGATATTTGTGCGCTAAAGATGTAGAGGTGGAGTAAAGAAAATAAGATGAGAGGGTTAAGGGAATTATCTTTGATGAAAACGAAGCACACCAATTCAAACGTTAGTTTGTGTTGGTGTGCTTTTCTTAACTTCGTCTCTTGTAGAGTCTCTCATAAACAAAGGCTAAACAAAACTTTGTTCAAGTAACTTAAATTAAGCAATATGCCTAGAATAGCTCCCTGCGGGGGCAACAATACTTCAGGATAAACGTTCATTTGTTTTGGCGTGCGTTTTGGAGCCGAGCTGATACATCAAGCAGCAAGGGGTGAGTGTAAAATGGCCATTTTAACAAAGAACGTAAATCATAGTATGCCTGCGTCTAAAATAAGCAATTACTTTAAACGCTCATTCAATTCATATTAACGGCTAGACCTAAAGCAAGCAAGTTTACGCTCGTTCATTCTCGCGATTACCAAACAATACTATGTTTTCAGCCGATACCAGAAACGAATTCGATTAGGAGCATCGTATCAAACACGAACAAATGCTTTCGTTCACGCTTAAGACTAACGCTAAATCCAGGCAGAACACTCATTCAGAAGAAGGGAGCAAAACTCATGCTCTGTCCTTAGTCCCATGATGATCAACTCAGCCGAAGCCTGTGAGCAAGTAGTTATGATGGAATCTTGAAATCAACGCTTGATTAAGTTGTACCCGCAACCCTCTCGCCTAGGTCAAACTAACGCTCGTTCAGCGCGTACTTTCACGGAGGGAAAAGAATGCATCACACCTCAGCCGTTTGTTAAGTGGGCAGGTGACAAGCGCTAACTGCTTCCGGGGATCTTGAAGCAGGTTGAATCAAGTTGATAGAATGGGTCATTTTATCAAGTGTAGCCCCTGCCGAAAGAGGGGCCTTTTAGCGTTTTTTAACAAATTCTTCATACATAGTTCATGGAAGGGTAACAAATATGGTTTATGATAACTAAAGAAAGTCATAACAACTGTTGTTGATCGGTATTACACTTTCCTAATCGAGAGCGTGGATCTAAAGGCGAAACAAGCATCAACTCAATCGACACCCGTTAATATAACGGTTAATATAGATCTTGCTTTTTCATTCCTTATCCTCCTTCACTCCCCCTCCTTGTGAGGGGACACTTTTTTTAATAAGGTAAGCCCTCATTGCTGAGGGCATTAGAAACACTAACTGATTTGTTATGTATCGCTCCTACCTGAAGGTAGGGGCTTTTTGTTTCTGTGACTCCGTTCGCCAAATTTTGAACAAGCGTTATGCCATAATGAGAGGGTATACAGTAGGGTGGTTTTGGAGCCTAAAATTCTTCATTGGTTAGGTAACATAGATGAATAACAACGGTGGAGGAAAACAATGATTAGCGGTGAGGACACAGAGCGAAAATTGGAAACCTTGGGGGCCCTGGCCGATCAATTCGATCATCTGTATGCCGATAATTATGAAAAACTTTATCAGCTTGCCTATCGGCTAACGGGCAATCGCGAAGATGCTGAGGATGTTGTACAAGAAGCGTGGCTTAATGCCTATCGCTCCCGAGCTCAGTTCCAGGGAAAGAGTTCTCAGTACACATGGCTATTTAAAATAACCTTACGTTGTGCTTATCGGTTCATTAAAAAAAGGCAAAAACGTCTCCCAATAGAAGATTTAGCTGCCCGTATGGGGATCAATGAGAAAGAGGTTTTTAGCAAAATGAAGCTCATGACCCCAGTGGAGGACCAAGTTTTGATAGCAGAAATGCGGGAGTCGTGCCTGCAAATGTTCATGCATTGCCTGCCAAAGCAACAGAGGATCGCATTTATCCTTAAGATTCTTTTGGATTTACCGGGCGGTGATGTAGCAGATATTATGGAAATTTCCCAAGGGGCGGTTAAAGTAAACGTACACCGGGCACGTAGTCACATGAAGGAAAACATAGAGGGCCGCTGTTCTTTGATTAAAGCGTCGAACCCTTGTAGTTGTTCTCTCTGGGTAACCTACCTAAAAGTCGAGGGCAAAGAAAACCTGATCACCCGCATTAACCCGGTCAATCGCTCCACTCCCTCTTTAAGGGATAGGGCCTTCGCCGAACTAGGTTTCATGCAAAAAGTGATCAGGTTATATGATAATGAACCTAATCATGACGGTTATTATAGTAAAGTGCTGCGTTTGAAACAATTACTCCAGGAAAAGAAACTTATGATATTAGAGTAGGTTTCCATTAATCAATAATAGGACCTAGTCCTGGTACAAACCGTCCTTTAAAGTACTTTGTTCGTATGTCCTTGGCTTCTTTGGCCCATTCGTCCAATCCAATCAATTTAATGCGGCACAGATTGTATAGCTTAAAATTATGAGGATACGTGTCTGAACGCTGGCTGCTGGGAATAAATTTGGCACATGGAAATTCAGGACATTCAGAGCAGAAATATACACCGTGTTCTTTGGCACATGCCTCAGTGGCACAATCCCGGCATGCGACCAGACACCCTCCTGATCGGCAGCCCTGACAGGCCACTTGTTCTGGACTAAGTTTCGCTTCAGCGACGATGTAATCAGTCATTTGTTGTGTGATGTTGGCTTGATACAAAACGCAGTTGAAGCAATCCAGGCCACAAATGGCGGTAAGTTGTTTGATGTCCATACGATAACCCCCTTATAACTCTTTTCATTAACTTAGAGATGTTATTTGGTAAAAGGTTACGTCAAAGTGGATAAAAATTATTGTCAATTATCAAGCAAGTTACCGGCTGTCCTTGAATCTTTGAGATCAGAGCAGGAGTAGCTGAAGTATTCTTGAAAGGGAATAAATGCAAGAGAACGCGGTATATAATCCTGAGGGCAGGATTGGACAAAACCGACAACTTTGTCCCCAAAGGGCGACTAGGCTGATGCAGGCATGGAGTGATAAAACAACAGGCGAATGAGCTTATTACCGTCTACACTGTTATGACGCATTTGTAGCATTATACGACACCACAAATGACCGTGCATTTTCGCGGATTTCGGAAAAATCACTTTGCTGTTATACTTAGTACCAATAAAATCGTGGATGGAGGACGACAATGAAAATTACTACTCTAAAACAAAGTAACATTGAAATTGCTGTTGTTAAAAGCGATGAGGTTCTGGTTAGAGATGTTCAATCGGCTTTAGATTTTATGGCAACTATAAAATATGAAACAGGATGCAATTACATAATCCTGGATAAAGCAGCAATATGTGAGGATTTTTTTGATTTAAAAACAAAACTTGCCGGAGATATTCTACAGAAGTTTGTTAACTATCATATTAAAATGGCTATTGTCGGCGATTTTTCTAGTTATACAAGTAATAGCTTAAAAGATTTTATTTACGAAAGTAACAAAGGAAAGGACGTATTTTTCTTAGCCAACGAAGTACAGGCTGCTGAAAAATTTACCAACCTTCGAGTCTAGGGTATGTCACATTTTTCATATTAAACGCAGGATATCCAGTAAAAGACCAGCTTACCATTGGTACTATAATAAGCACAAGCAAACCATTTGGATGCTTGTGCTTATTTAAATATCATATGGAGGGAAATGGTCTGGCGTACTTGCATTATTTGATCCAGAGCATGATACTTCTTGTAAAATCGCTCGTCCTACTCATTGACTCTTATCAGAAACGGTGGGAGCCCTATTTTACAGTCTTAATATGGTATAATATGGACGTTAAGCATGGTGTAGCACTAAAAAAGTTTTAATAATGTAGCCAGAGAGATGTGTTCTAAGAATTTCAATGTAATGTGTCAGAGAATAGACACGTAGAAAGAACAAACAAAGGAGATTAATATCCTTATATCAGTCAAACTTTCAATCATGGAAGCTTACCTTAAGGTCCTCGGCGTTGCCGGGGACTTTCTTTTTTTGTGAACACAAATAGTAAAAGGAGGATTTGTATGTCTGAAATCGAAGAATTGTTAAGGCAAATCGAAGTATTACGTATAAACATGATCAAATTAAAAGAAGGCAGATCTTATACCGATCTGAAGGTTGTAGCCGCAAGTCGAGAGTTAGATGCTGTCTTAGATAAGTATCAAGAGATGCTAATGAAAAAGTCGGACAAGGACTAGAATAAAATTAGATTTCCCAGCACTTAGAGAGAGCTTCAATTCATTATTCAATCGCCAAATTCAGCAACAGAATGATCAATAGTTCTTACACAGTCGATAAAGACGGGAATATGTGTCCGCCCCTGCTCCATTGCGGACAGTGAACTTAATGTAGTAATGGAGTGCAAGACTGAGCCACAGAGAACAAAGGAGGTTATGAATAAGCTAAGGTCATTTGACAAATTCCTCACGAACGAGGTGAAATTATCTTAATTGTGGTGGGGTAAATCCCTACTGAAAATATGTAAATATTCGGAAGTTGCTCTTTAGGGGGAGCTTCCTTTCGTTTTGCTTAAAAAGGGATGTACTATCACTAAGGGAAGAAGAGAGGAATGGTGAATATGTCAGTAGAAACCAATGCTCCTACCTGTGAGAAATGTCACAATAATTCGTAACGCAAAACATCACTGAGCTTAAACGACAAGCTCAAAGTTGCAGTCCAAACAGTCATTCAGAAGAATAAAGGTAGACTTATGTACTACCCAGCCGCAAAATCCAATCATCACTCATACCTGGGCGGTCTTCTCCAACACATCACGACCATGCTCCTTGCAGCAGAGAAGCTAACGACCATCTATCCCTGTAATACGGACCTGTTGTATTCCGGAATTATCTTGCATGATATCGGCAAAGTCTACGAACTGGCGACGGATGAAACAGGCTTGGGTACCGAATACACCCTGGAAGGGGAAATGCTAACACTTCAGGGAGATGTTTGGTTAAAAGTGAAGCTTTTAAGTAGGGAGGAAACTTCTTGAAATTATAAAAGAAATCATTGAAGCCAGAATCAATCAGGGGTTAACACAGGAAAGTTGGCCAAAAGGATTGGTACTCGACAAAGTAATATTAGTCGATTAGAAGCTGGCGAAGCAAATCCTTCTTTGCGATTTTTAAAAAAGTTGGCCACAGGATTAGGGAAGGAATTGCATATTTCATTTAGATGATGTCTGGGGAATTCAATTTTCAACAATTACGGGATGCCGAAAGGTATCCCGTTTCGTTTTTTTTCGGACTGAGAAGGAAGAGAAAACAGAACGTAAGGGCTACTCAATGAATCATCTAATGTAACAAAACTACCTTTATCAAGACCTAATTTATGCAAATGATTAAAAATAAAGGAGTCCAACATATTATATATGTCTAATATGTTGGACTCTTGTCCGTTATGTTTTCTCATAAATTTGAGCGTATGCTACTTTTATCTGTTCTCGTAGGTCTTTATTTTCACTCTCTAATTTCTTTACTTTTCGTTTCAATGTTTCTATAAGCGCTGCTTTGTTTGCATCATTCATGTCTCGCTTTACTTGTTTTGCAGTTGGGGTGTGTGCTTGTTTTTGACGTAATGTTTCAACACGTTCGCGTAATTCAGGATGGTTGTAAAGAGTTGCTTTTGCCACGCCTGCCTCGCTTGCAACACTGTTAAAGTTAATGCTCTCATTAGCTCGTATTAGCCTTTTGACGGCTTCGTCGACCTTTTTATAGGTAAGGGCTTTCCTTGAAGCGTGAATGGTTTTTAGATGCTCTTTACGGTCATAGTTAGGCATTTGGGACACCCAGCTTTTTCTTCATACGATCTTGTCGACCAAAGATAATGTTGCCCCCTTGAATAGTACTTAAGATACCCTTATATCGCTCTAAATTCCTTCTGTGTTTCTCCGCAATATCTTCACGAGCATGTTGTTTTGCTACAACGATGGCTCTGGACGTTGTTTTAATCAGTAATTCATACTTTTGCAGATCTAATTCCGAAAAGCCAATGGCTAAGTCCTTACATGGATTGCCTGCGTTACATATTAGACAAGGTGGTGTTTCCATGTAAGAACAATTGCCATTTAAACGAACGTGACACGTCCCGTAAGGGTTGTCCATCGCATTCAGCTTTTGGTCTAGCCATAAGGTATTTAAAATATCTGTAGGGATGTCTTCATCAGCCTTGATTTCTTGAACATGACCATTTAAATCAAAACTAAAACACACCCTGATTAATGACAGCTTCAAACGCTTTTCTCTTGTTGTCATCCAATAGTTTTGCATATCTCAAGGTCATTTCAGGGGACGCATGGGCTAATAGATCCTGTACGGTTAGAATATCTGCGCCACCGTTTAACATTTTAACGGCATACGTGTGTCGAAACAAATCCAAACGTTTGGATTTCATTCGGCATACGTTTGCTCGGAACCTTCTAAAAACTGGAGAAGGACTGGAGATGGTCGCGGAGATCCTGGGGCATAGGAGCTTAAATACGACAAGGATATATACTCAGCCGTCTGAGCAGGATAAAGCAAATGTTGTGGAGAGACTGTCGTTAAGTCATTAGATGTGTATTTCGTTTCGTTCCAGCAAAAATTTGCATCGGATATACGGTTGTTAATTAGAGACTGAAATGAAGAATATGTTTCCGTGGACGAGGCAGGATAGCAGCAGAAACCAATCGGATGTTACGAGATGGGGGATTCTTCGAAAGTTCGAAAGTGGCAGGGTGCTTGTCAATACCACTAGGTTTCTAGGATACGATAATAATAAAGACGGCGAGCTTGTTATAAATGAAGAAGAGGCAGAATTGGTTCGCAGGGTTTTCCGCGAATACCTAGAGGGGAAAAGTTACAATGCGATTATAAAAGGTTTAATGAAGGATGGGATAAAAACTGTTACTGGAAACACAAAATGGTGGGACTCAACCATAAGCGGGATGTTGG
>NZ_AGAF01000048.1 GCF_000224515.1 Desulfosporosinus sp. OT
GGGAGAGTTAGTATGATCAGACCAATTTGTAAAGACATAATTATTTTAAGCCAGAAATCGGTTCCGGCAACCAAGGCGGATATGCCGGTGTTAGATGACCTCCTGGATACTTTACGAGCAAATGCGGATCGGTGTGTCGGCATGGCGGCTGACATGATCGGTGTCAACAAGCGCATCATCGCGTTTAGCATCGGGCCGCTGAACATACCCATGATCAATCCTGTCATCATAAAGCGTGCCAGCCCGTATGAAACTGAGGAGGGCTGCCTGTCACTGGAGGGCGTACGAAAAACTACCCGTTATCAGTCCATTGAGGTAGAGTTCTTTGACCGGAACTTCAAGCAGCAGAAGCAGAACTTTACCGGCCTTGCTGCGCAGATCATTCAGCATGAGATCGATCACTGCGACGGAATCCTAATCTGAACGTAGTAAGATGTTATTCACGTTTATTAGAACGCGACTATAAGCATAATGTGCTGCTCATATTTCAATTTGTGAATGTCAAATGCTGACCTCCTATAATGAAAGAACTGGAGTTGTAGTTCGAGAATTCCTAAACGAATAATCTATTCTTATACCAAAAAAGAACATTGGTTAATAATCTTGGAAGTATTTCAAGATGATAATTGATCTTCACTATGATTGGTGTTCTTCCGCAGTTCTGGCCCGGTTATGGATCCAGCGGCTTTTTTCCGCTTCGCTCATCGTCAGGAGCTTTTTATCGACGGCTTTCATGAATTCATGATAATTCATTGCTGTCTCATCTCTCTTCTCTAGCAGAGTCAATTTTACAAGGTTTAAAAAACTAACCTTTCACGGCTATCCTCATTACTATGCAAATCCGTCTAATTGCCATTATCTAAAGCCCTATCATCTACGACACGCTCTGATCTGCCTGCAAAAACAGGCCGGCTAACATTAAGCCGACCTGTTTTTCTTCATGTGGTTTTTATCATCCTAAATCAACTCATCCAACCTTTTTTTCACATCATCCATGATATATTTCCCGACCCTTCCGAACTTACTAATTATGATAGCTTGGGACAACGTATAGATTTTGTCAACCCTTATACAAGAGTCTACCTTCAACGTCCCTTCGTCAAGGTCTTGGCTTTGCAACATAACAATGTAGTTCTTAGTCGTAATATTTGAAGTAATAGCAGCAACAATAATATCTTCTGTTTTGCTATTGTAATCATCATTGGATAATACCAGAACAGGACGTTTCTTTTTTGATGATAAATCAGTAAAGGGTATGGGAACTAATAAAATATCACCTTGCTTATACATTGTTCCACACCGTATCGTCAATATCATTATCCCAAAATTCAATGCTGCTTTCATTTGCAGAAGTTAACTCTTGGAAAGTTTCCCTGTTTTTTTACTTTTTAAAAAAGAAATATAATCTATAACCTCTGGAATCTGACTTTCAGGAATTTCCTCGATTAATTTATAGAGGATTTTTTTGGCTGTACTCATAAAGTCCACCTCAAAATTATTATATCACAAACCCTTTGTTCATGTTCATTAATTCATTACTTTGAAGTGCTTGATTAATTGCAACCTGGCCCACGGGTCCAGGAAGAGGCTGTAAAAAGTAGTTATGAAGCCTTAAGATATATAGATTCTCCTACCCATAAGGCAGAGCTTCTGGCGGTCAAGAATAATGAGCGGGCTATTCTTATTGCAGTAGTATCGATAAAAATAGCGACATTATGCCCATAGACCAAAGGGGGGCAACAATGTGTTGCCCCCCTTTGCGAATCTTGTCCGGTTGACATTTCTGTACAGTTTGAAAAAAAATTGACAAATGCCTTAAAATAGATTATATAGACTTTCTGAAAGGATAGGTGTACCTACAGTGAGCGATTCTTCTGATTCTGATACAGAGCCGCCTAATCGACGATGCGCAGAATTAGTTTTACTTAGGGGACAAGAACAGGTGTTTAAGTATTTCATGCACAGAGCAGAGGGCAATTGCATGCTGCCCTTTTTGTTGTGTGTTTTTTTGTTGCTGTAAGGGCAATGTATCCCATCGTATCCTATCAAATGCCCATCCAAACAGGGTTTTGACTGCCATGAGAACTCAAATCGGAACAAATTTTAGGAGGTACTGTTTTGTCTGACGATCCTTTGTTATGGTTACTTTTGCTGCAACTCATTTTTATATTCCTCAATGCAATTTTCGCTTGTGCGGAAATTGCTGTTATCACTCCATTTCCCATTTATCGAAAAAAATAACCCCGCAAGATTGAATTCACTCAACCTTGCGGGGTTATTTGTCAGGTAAATATTCGCCCTTATGATCTTTTCGAGACTTGACAAAATCCGGTTCAGAATGAACATTTACGGACTATACGTTCTTCGCTCGAATGCCGAGGATAATGATCTCCAGATAATCCGAAAAATCCGTGATAAAATTAGGTTTTCTATTGAGCAATTCGACTCCAGGTGAGCCCTTTTCATAAAGCACCGTTTCAGGATACAAATTCAAAGCATAAAGAATTTGATACCTGATAAAGAGATAAAGCTGTTCGTTTGATAGATCAGGAAGGAATTTTGCACTGATTGTTTTCAAACGTTCGATACTTTTATTTTGATTATGTTTAAATGCCACCAATTCTGTTGGCTTCACATTCGCTTCAATCACTGAAGCTAGAATAGGGAATAATCGGATGATCCGTTGGTTTTGATACAACAGTTCTGCACA
>NZ_AGAF01000047.1 GCF_000224515.1 Desulfosporosinus sp. OT
TAATTGTCAAAACCTATGCACTTGAGTAAAGAAAAAGCCCAACACAAAGGTTGGACACCAATTCCCTATTTTTTAGTTTTGTAGCAGTTTGCCGGAAGCTCTTTCGACCAAGGAACAAATTTTTCAATCAGTTCCGGGTGCTCGTTGAAATCGGTATTCGGCATCTGTTTCAATAAATAAACCAGATAATCATAAACCTTCAGGTCATTAGCCAGCGCAGTCAGAATGATGCTGTAGACCATTGAACTGTCGTGGGCGCCACGATCCGTTTTCATGGTCACCCAATTTTTCCGGCCTATTGTAAAGGGACGTATGCTTCGCTCGACTAGATTGTTTGTCAGCTCCAAGCGTCCGTCCAGTAGGATGTTTTCAAAGTACGGCCACTGGTTCAGCGCATAATTAACGGCATCATAAGCTTGGGATTTAGGAACCGTAAGAGGCTTCGTCTCTTTAAGCCACGCTAAAAAGGCATCCATCACCGGTTTCAACAGGGTGAGGCGCTTCCTATGACGCTCTTCGGGTTCGGCATCCTTGTATTTCTTTTCAATATGGAACAGGTAATCACAGTACTCCTGCCCCTTGAAGCAAACAGTCTTCTTTTGCTCCTCTGGACTTAATGCCTTGATAGCGTCCGTAAATTTGCGTTTTATATGGGCAAGGCATCCAACCACCGTGATTCCAGAGCCCAGTCGATGGTAAACTTCGTAGCCATCTGAATGCAAGTAACCGGTATAGTCTTTGAGGAACTCCTTAGCCGATTTCGAAGCCCGGCTTTCGTGGAATTCATAATAGACAATCGGTTCGTCATGCGCTCCGCTGCAGTAAACCCACATATAGCATTTCTTCTTAGGTTCCCTGCCATCCTGCTGCACAACTTTCGTCCAAGTTTCGTCAGCATGCAAAACATCCTTACTCAGAAGAGTGCTTTTCATATGGGTGTGGATCCTTGAAAAGTATTCCTCTGAACACTGGAGTATCCAGTTACTCATGTTCTGCCTAGAGATCCGGACGCTATCCATCCGGTCAAACTCACGCTCGATCCGGGCCAGCGGCATCGCATTGGTATATTTGCTGTTGATGATACCTGCGATAAGTTCCGGTGTGGCGAAGCTTCCTGGAATCGGAAAGTTGGGCATGTCAGCACGAACGAAGGGGATTTTATCGCCTTCGCCTTGGGTCTTTTCACACGCACGACAGGTATAGACATGACGGCGGTGTTCCTCGACTTCGAAATGGGCCGGTACAAGCTTAAGTGTTTTCGTAACCTCGACCTTCATATCATGCAGAGGACTGACACAGACCGGACAAACCTGTTGTTCAGCTGGAAGCTCATGCTCGATGACAGTAACCTTCAAATCTCTGAAGTCCTGCTCACGCTTACCCTTTTGTTTGGGTTTTCTGGGGGTCTTCGCGGTCGCTTCTTCAAAGGTTGGCTCCGGTTCCCCCTGGCAGGCAGTGGCTTCGGCTTCGTTGAAGAAGTTGAGTTGCTCCATGCCCTCAGGATAGGCTACGGAATCACCGCTGGTACCATACTTCTGCTGAGTATTCAGCCGGATCATTTCAATGAGCCGGTTCAAATTTTGGGTCAGTTCGGCAATGGCTTTATCCTGTCTTTCGCAGTGCGCAGCCAGTTCTGCCTGTGACATTTCCCTGTAATTCAGTTGTGGTTTTTCAGGTAATTTTATCTCGTTATCCATATCCTCATTATATAATAGACTAGCCGAGGATCACAGGATAATAGCGGAAAAAAGGCCTGAAATAGGGGAAAATAGGGCGTTTTAAGCAAATTTAGCTTAAGATTTTCGAGGATCTGATCAAAGTATAATCCTCTGCTTAACTGGTTTGTGTGCCGATGGCTGATCCATAGATAAACCATCCAAAAGCCACCTAAACTGCTGTTCGGAAACCTCAAGGACTTGCTTGTTTTCGCGAAACTTCCATCGGAAGACGCCTTGACTCAGTTTTCGATAGTACAACCACCAGCCGTTATTCGACCAATGAAGGATTTTACATTTGTCACAGTTTCGGTTGCAGAACACGTAGAGACACTTTTCAAACGGATCCATTTGAAGTTGCGTTTGTACTAATGTCGTAAGACTTTCGATGCTTTTCCGCATATCGCAGGGTTTGCAGGAAAGAAATATTCTGAGGCCAGCAGCGTTTAGACTCATTTGGAATGAATAGCAGCAATAGCTTCGCGCAGAGTCTCCGCATGAAAGCCAGAATACAGCTCTATGGAGACCGCTCCGATCTTAACAATAACCGGAACTTCCTTAACGGATGTCTGCTTCAATTCGATAAAGCTTTCCTGCTGAGGGTCAGCGTTATCTTCGCGGTTGCATTTGGTCAGCCAGTACCGGAGTTTATTGGTACTTACGTTGTTTTCTGAGCACCATGCGGCAGCGGTCTGGCCAGAAGCACGGTAATCGTTTACCTTCTGGCGTCTGATGGTGGACTGCTCTTCGAGAGTCATGGATAA
>NZ_AGAF01000046.1 GCF_000224515.1 Desulfosporosinus sp. OT
GGGAGGTTTTAGCTTATGACTGAAAAGCAGATGCAAGCCCTGATGCAAAATCTTGATAATGATCTCCTGACTGAGGAATTGGATGAGTTAATGAGCGGCATGGAAATTGACCTGGATTCTATTACTAAAAAAGCGTTTGCTAAGCTAAATAAGGAGCAGTCAAGAATGAAAATGAAAAGAAAAAGAATTTATCCTATTGCAGCAGCCTGTTTAATTATGGCGATCGGTGCATCGACCGCCTATGCCGGAGAGATTTCGGGTTTTGTCAAATCTTTTTTCAATCAAAAAGTTATTTATTCAACGGTTGCCGACGGAAGTGCCTACTATTTGAAATCCCCTATGCAATTGGATAAGGAAAGCAAACTGGAGAACGTTATTTTCACAAAGGATAAGTTGGACATGAATTTAACCTATCCTTTAAAAGAAGATAAACTTCCGGAGATATCGGTTACTGCGCCAAACGGCAAACTATATAAACCGGGTGGTTACAGTTATGACAAAGATCAACTGTCCATCAGCTTTTGGAATGAAGCGGAGCAGAACTACGTGTTCACGCCCTCGCAAGAACTAAAATTAATGATCGGCGGAAAAAGTTATACTATTCAGTTAACAGGGGGTGCGTCCGTAGTCGGCAGCGGGGAAATTATACCTGCTGAAAAATCGAATATAGATTGGGCAAAGGTTGGTTATCAAAAAACGACTAAGGGTGTGCAGATTTTAACGAGTTTTAATGACCAGGATCTTAAATTGGAAAGCATTGGAGAACCAGCACAAAAAACGGTTGAAGAACACTTTAAAAATGAAAATGGCATTACAAGCGGCGGGACTTCATCGAGGACCAACCCTCTTCTAGGTTATGACAAGGATAACCATGTTTATACTTACACCCAGGCTAAAAACGCTGTCGGCAGACCTATCACTCAGTTCGAATCCCAGGTTCCTGCCGGCCAAGAAATAGATTTAAAAATACCAAGTCTGCTTGTTGGTTACGAAAAGACCCTTGGTCATCTTGAGGTACGAATTCCGTCGTTGAATGAAGAAAAACAAATCGGCCAGGTAATCGACCTGAAATTGCAAAAAATCACCTTGGAAAGTATTAAAAGAACCTCCGCAACGACTGCCGAGTTGAAATTTGCTTTGAATACAGGAAATACCCCAGGGGTTACTGTTCGAGAGGCTGATCTTTACAGTAAAGATGTGCAAAGCGGCGACAGCATTTGGCAAGGTGACGAATGTACAATGCGTATCAATTTTGATGAGAAATTGAAAGAGGCTAAGTTTGACGTGAACTGGCCGACGTTTGTAGTAAACGGTAATTGGACTCTGAAAATTAAATAATAGTTCATAGTAGAAGCCGATTGCACTTTGCAATCGGCTTCTACTTATAGAAAGTGCTGCTCAATATGGCTATCTTTGGTCGATATCTAATGATCCAAAGAGCCGGGCAGCGACGCAATTTGCAGCAATATAGCCATAGTTCCCAAAAATCTCAGTAAGCGTTATCGTGCGCAATATGTCAGGCCCTATCTGCTAAGAAATCTAAAAATAAACAATTTAGCCTCTGCGGGAGCGGGAACTTCTTTCCACGCTCTCACATTTTTTTGTTTTGCACCTCAGCTTGTATATTTCCGTCAAAAGAAACACAATAGAGCTATGGAGGTTTTAGGCGTGGATTACATAACGATAAAAGAAACAGCGAAAAATTGTAGAATCACAGACAGAATGGTAGTGTACCATTGCTCTGATGAACGATATCGGAGCAGTAAAGTAAAAGATGGTGAAAATACATGAAACGGATATTTTTGGTGGAGGACGATAAGGCAATCGCTAAAAACCTTATGCTTTTGCTCCGCTCGGAGGGATTTACAGTCACTCACGCCCCTACGCGGGGTGACGCTCTTGCCGCGCTTGCCGGGAATAAATTTGACTTGGCGTTGATTGATATTTCTTGATGACAGAACCTATCTGAAAATTATCAAAGGCTTGGGTTTGCCCG
>NZ_AGAF01000045.1 GCF_000224515.1 Desulfosporosinus sp. OT
CTGCAGGCTGTTGCCAGTGGGGCCGCCACTTCTGTTGGTTCAGCGGTTGTTAAGGATGTCTACGAGGGGCGAAAGCGGGAAGCTGTTTTGGCGCTTGTGTTTTCCATGATGATGATTGCTCCAATTATCGCCCCGGTTATCGGTGCCTTTGTCTTAGGGGTAACATCCTGGCGGGGAATTTTTTGGACTTTATCCGGCGCAGGAATTTTAGCGCTGGCCTGTGCCATTGCCATGGAAGAAACTATAGAGCATCGCAGCACGGGAAACACTCTACAGTCCCTTTCCCGACTCGGGGTAGTGCTAAAGAATCCTGGATTTACTTCATTGTTAGTTACTTTTTCTCTGCGCTCAATACCTTTAATGGCTTTCATTTCAACGTCATCCTATATTTATATCGATCAATTTGGCTTAAGTGCCAAAGTATACAGCTATTTCTTTGCTGGGAATGCTGTGTTCATGGTTTTAGGCCCTATGCTTTATATGAGGCTTTCCAGTCGGTTTAATAGCAGGACAATGATAAGTGTATGTTACTTGGCACTTTCCCTAAGCGGGCTGCTTGTTTGCATTTTGGGAAATCTAAGCCCCTGGTGGTTTGCTGTTTCGTTGCTTCCGTCCACATTGGCAGGAAGTGTCATCGGTCCGCCCAGTGCCAATCTAATGCTTGAACAGCAAAAGACAGATACGGGATCAGCCTCTTCTCTGATGAGTAGTTCTATTACCATTATGGGAAGCGTGGGCATGATGCTTATTTCCTTTAGCTGGGCAAATCGGATATGGGTCCTGGGAGCTTTAAACTTGATTTTCGGACTTTTAAGTTTACTCCTCTGGCAGTGGGTTTCCAAAGGTACGCATGTTATCCAAGTGAAAGACGACAAGGTGACTATATAGAAACACCGTATAAAAAATTATGGAACTAGGACGAGCACCTAAATTAAGGCAAGAACAAGCTTGAAAAAGCTGAGTTCTTGCCTTAATTGTTTGTTCAGCATGGTAGAATATAATAGCAGAGTAAAAGTGATTGCCATCGTACCATAATTTGGTATAATCTTAATTAATATCTTAAGGAGTATAAATGAATTTTGAGTGAACGCTTAATGCATGATGGGTTGAGGGATTGCATGAGGAAAGGGGGGGAAGATGATTGAAGTTCAGAACATCCGTGAGCGGTCTGAGAAAGATGAGGAGCGCCTTTCGCCTCATGCTGCTAAAAGCAAGGATGCCAGGCGCGAGCGCCTGGAAGAAGAGTGTCCGATTCGTACTAAATTCCAACGAGATCGAGACCGGATATTACATAGCAAGCCGTTCCGTCGCCTAAAACATAAAACTCAGGTTTATATCGCTCCTTCGGGGGATCATTATCGAACTCGTATGACGCATAGTTTAGAAGTATCCCAAATATGCCGGACAATCGCTCGGGGGTTGCAATTGAATGAAGATCTCATCGAAGCAATTGCTTTAGGGCATGATGTGGGGCACACTCCCTTTGGGCATGTAGGGGAGGAGGCTTTGCGGCGAATCATTAAGCACTTCGAGCATAATGAGCAGTCGATTCGTATTTTGAAAGTACTAGCTCGTGATGGTCAGGGGTTGAACCTCACCGAACCCGTTCTGGATGGAATTTTACATCATACCGGAGATGGTATACCCAAGACTCTTGAAGGGCAGATTGTGAAAACTGGAGACCGCATTGCTTATCTTTGTCATGATTACGATGATGCTTTGCGAGCCGGTTTACTTCTCCCAAGTGACCTGCCGGAGATTGTTAAGCACACGCTGGGGGTTAAACCAAGCGATATGATTACTACGATGGTTATAGATATGATTGAGGCGTCTCATGGACAAAACCATATTGAACAGACCAGCGAGGTCGGTGGTGCGATGCACGAATTTAGGCAATTTATGTTTGCCAGAGTATATAATAGCCCGACCTTGCGCGAAGAGCGGCGTAAAGGGCAATACATTGTTCAAGCGCTTTATGAATATTATCGACAAAATACGTCCAAACTGCCCCAAGATTTTTTGATTTGGGCTAACGGAGACGAGACTCAGGCGGTTACTGACTATATATCTGGGCTGACAGATAATTATGCGATTGATCTGTTTCAGAGATTGTTTGTTCCGCGCTAGTTTTCTAACAATAGATAGTTGTAGATAACAGGAGAAAAAAGTGGTTGAGAGCTAGGCTCTCAACCACTTTTCTTTATACCAATGACCCTTAGAAAGTATAAGTTGCGAGTAACAGAAGTAAACTAAAGAGACGACACATGAAAGTCTAGCGTTGGACTAGTCAGAAAGTATAACTTTTAGTTCCATACTTTCTGGAAGCATATGTGCAACTAAGGCGGCCGCTGGCCATGGATGGCCGAGTGTCCCTGTAGCCATGGATGGCGAGAAGGGACCGCCTTCGCCAAGGCTGACAGGAAGGCTAATACGTGCGAAGACAGTGTCTGCAAGAAGGGTTGATACGTGCGAAGACAGTGTCTTCGTGGGCACCGGCCAAGTTTTCTTTAGGAGCGCCTGACTCGAATAGACGTTCTTTTGTTGACTAGTTTGTTTTGGTAAGTAAGCCATCATTTCGCTGAAGCGGTACACTAGTGTCAAGGTTCCCGAGAATTCCATCAAGTTTTTTCCCGTCTAAGAGAAATTGCACACTGTGAACGTTAGGAAGGGTCGTTAAGGTATTTACAATGCTATAAATAGTCATTTCTTCGCCAGCGGATCCTCCGCCAAAGTTCTTTCTAAATTCTGAGGATAGATCAATTGTTGCTACGTTATCTTTCACAGACGCGCTTAGCAGGGTCGTCCCCTCAGGAAGTGGTTTTTGCAATCCGGAAGGAGGATTGGCCAGCTCTGTAAACATTGCTTTAATAACTTCCTCATCAGCCACTTTAACCGTTCGAGTTGTGGAGATCAATCCACTAGCATCCGAATTGGGAAAATAAAGGGTTAACTTTACGGAGTGCGGAGTTGTCTCAGAGGAATTGTTCTGTTGGGGAGGCGTTGGGGTTGTTCCAGAGCTTGGAGTTGGAGTGTTATCCGATGGTTTGGGAGCTTGTGTTTTAGAAAAATTATAACTGATCAGAAAAGTCCCGATAAGTAATAGAGAGACGATTGCTAGGGCGAGCGTTTTAAATGTACGTCTAGACATAAAGTATTCACCTTTCTCATAAAGTTCTTTATTTGTATCAGTCAGAATGTATACGTTTTGGAGAGCACAAGTTGCCTAATCATCAGAATTCGGTTCATTCTTAGGACACAGTTTATTCCTTATATAGTAACATGCTTTTGCAGTACGGGAAAGGGTTTGGCAGGGTATTCTTCTCTCTTTGGAAAAGAGTCCGGCAAATTCTTAGTAAAATAATTGTCGAAGAAAGCAGGTATTGTTATCGAATAAGGAGAATAATTTATACTCCGAAACAGTATTTTAACCCTTTCTAAAAACTGATTCAATGATAAGAGGTTTAAAAAGAGGATTTTATGAATTTTCGGCGAAGAATTGTATATGACAAGGGTTGACAAACTAAATTAATTGTGGCTGAGAATCGAAAGGCGAAAAAACGTGGACAATAGAATTCATGACGATTTTATCCCGGAAGAGGTTATCGAGGAAGTGCGTTTGCGCACGGATATCGTTGAGGTTATAGCTGACTATGTCGGCTTGCAGCGTAAAGGGAAAAACTATTGGGGACTTTGTCCTTTCCATTCCGAAAACACGCCTAGTTTCACTGTAACCCCCGAGAAACAAATGTTTTATTGTTTCGGGTGTCACGTTGGAGGAAATGTCTTTACATTTGTCATGAAAAAGGAAAATTGGTCCTTTGTGGATTGCGTTAAGAACTTGGCGAACAGATGTGGAGTGTCACTTCCTGAGAAGGAAATGTCTCCTCGTGAAAGAGAAGAAAATCGCCTGCGACGACGCTTTGAAGAAATTCACGAATGGGCTGCAAGTTACTTTCATGACCTTCTGCTGAGGTTACCAGAAGGAGAACCTGGACGTCTCTATTTTACTAAGCGCGGAGTCGACTTGGAGACGATGAAAAGTTTTCGTTTAGGTTATGCTCCAGAACGTTGGGATGGGTTATTAGATTACATGCAGGAACGCGGAGTTCAGCCGCATGAATTGGCGGAAACAGGACTAGTTATTGAAAAGGAAACGCAGGGTAGAGATGGACGGAAATTTTATGATCGTTTCCGAAATCGCGTCCTTTTTAGTATACTGGATCGCCACAACCGTCCGATTGCCTTTGGTGGTAGAGCGCTGGATGATTCACTTCCTAAGTATCTAAATTCTCCAGAGACTCCGTTCTTTAATAAAGGGCATCACCTTTATGGGATGCATCGTGCTCATCAAGGAATCCGTGAAGCGGGATTTGCCATAATGGTTGAGGGGTATATGGACGTTATTGCACTCCAGAATGCTGGGTTTCCGAATACGGTGGCCTCCTTGGGGACAGCTTTAACACGAGATCAGGTAAAACTATTAAAACGGTATACACAGCGGGTCGTTCTCCTCTATGATTCCGACACAGCAGGAATTCAAGCTGCTTTGCGGGGGGGAGATATTCTCCGTGATGCAGGAATTCGCGTGGATGTTTTAACATTAACTGGAGCAAAGGACCCAGATGAGTTTTTGAAAAGTTACGGTGTCGAGGATTTTAACAAAGCTTTAAAAGGAGCTTTAACCTATGTCGAATTCAAGTATCGGACATTAGTCCGGGAAACACCACCTCAAAACATTCATGAAAAGGCGGAATTAGTCATTAAACTCGCTCCAGATATTTTGAAAGTTGCCAGTCCAGTTGAACGGGAAGGTTATGAGAGGTTATTAAGTTTGGAACTTGGACTTACATTGGATGCGGTGCAACGCGAGATTGCCACTCAGGATCAGAAAAAACCTAAAAAAGACCGTGTACAGGAATATTCTCCACAAAAACCGATTAATTCTGGTAAAAATAGAGATAATATTACTGATACCATTATATGTAAAGATAATCTGGCACACACTATACCGACAGTTAATTTAGGTGTTTATCGAGCAGAGCGTACTCTTCTGCGCATGCTATTAGAAGACATTGCGCATTTGCCAAAAATTAAGGCTAAGTTGGGTGCGTCCTTCTGGAAGGTTTTGACACATCAACAAATTTTTGATTATCTCGATCAGGATGGTGGACTGCCTGCGCATAGCGATGAAACGGTTCAAAGCCGATTAGCTAGCTTGCTCCTGGAAGAGTTAGATATATCCCAAACCGAGCGGCTCTTAGATGATTGTATCAAGGAGATTCTTTCTACGCAAGCAGAAGAAAGAGTAGAGGATCTTCAAGCCCGCATGGCGGCTTTAGAAAAATCCGGTGACATGGCAGGGGCCATGGCTCTGTTGAAAGAGATAGGAGAGCGGTTGAAACGTGGCGAATAGCAAGGTTAAAGGCACCCAAAAGAATGATCCGAGGGAAGGTGGGGGACAGATGAACGATGAGCAAAAAATGGACAACGTCCAAGCCCTCATTCAGAAAGGCAAAAAGAAAGGATCCATAACCTATCGAGAAATTATGGATGCTCTCCAAGGAATTGAGCTTTCCGCGGATCAAATTGATGATATCTACCAGCAACTTGGTCGAATGGGAATAGATGTGGTGCCAGAGCCTGGAGAAGTCGAGCAAGAAGTCTTGAAGAAATCCAAGGATGATGACGATGATGATATAGTCGATGAAGTGGATGACGAAGTCGAAGAAGAGGCTGAAGTAGATCTTTCCGTGCCGGAAGGCGTTGGGATTGATGATCCAGTTCGCATGTATCTCAAAGAAATCGGACGAGTTCCGCTGCTCTCAGCTGAGGAAGAAATTGAATTAGCGAAACGGATGGAGAACGGCGACGAGGAAGCGAAGCGCCGTTTAGCAGAAGCTAATTTGCGCCTCGTGGTCAGTATCGCGAAACGATATGTCGGCCGAGGCATGCTTTTCTTGGACTTAATTCAAGAGGGGAATCTGGGACTGATTAAGGCTGTAGAAAAATTTGACTATACCAAGGGGTATAAGTTTAGTACGTATGCCACCTGGTGGATCCGTCAAGCCATTACTCGTGCTATTGCTGACCAGGCCCGGACCATCCGGATTCCTGTGCATATGGTAGAAACGATTAATAAATTGATTCGTGTTTCTCGGCAATTGTTGCAAGAGTTAGGGAGAGAACCCGCCCCTGAAGAAATTGCCAATGTGATGGATATTCCGGTCGAACGGGTACGCGAAATTATGAAAATCGCCCAAGAGCCTGTTTCACTTGAAACGCCAATTGGGGAAGAGGAAGATTCCCATCTTGGAGATTTTATTCCAGATGATGACGCGCCGGCACCGGCTGAGGCCGCTTCATTTATACTCTTAAAAGAGCAATTGGAAGAAGTTCTGGAAACCTTAACTCCCCGTGAAGAAAAAGTACTGAGACTACGCTTTGGACTTGATGACGGAAGAACTCGGACCTTGGAAGAAGTAGGCCAAGAATTTGGCGTTACTCGAGAACGAATTCGGCAAATTGAAGCTAAGGCATTGCGAAAATTGCGGCATCCAAGCCGGAGTAAAAAGTTAAAAGACTACTTGGAATAAGTGAACCAATCGCGACAAAGAGGTAGCTCTATTGAGGTTCAATATTGCGCGAAACAATAAATTTTAGATAAAGACTTGACTATGAGGTCTGAATTACGTATAATAATCCGTGCAAAGGACATTCCTCGATAGCTCAATGGTGGAGCAACCGGCTGTTAACCGGTAGGTTGTAGGTTCGAGTCCTACTCGGGGAGCCATTTTTCTCTTGCCTTTATACGGGCCCATAGCTCAGCGGTAGAGCCCCCCGCTCATAACGGGTTGGTCCTAGGTTCGAATCCTAGTGGGCCCACCAACCTACCGTACTAAAATGTAATTAAATGTTCAAGATGTTCAATTACATAGAAAAATAAGGAAAGATCCTTCCGAGTTCTATTCGGAAGGATCTTTCCTTTTCAATTCCTTCCCTCAAGAAGGAATCACTTATTCTAAACTATTTAGTTTTTTCAATAATACCATGAGGCAAGCAAGTTGTAGAGTGACCAATACGAGGTTACATTAAAAATAGTAAACAAAGTTTGGCTTAGATGAGCGATACACCTCAAAATTCATGAGAAATTCACAACTTTTTCATGAGAAGATCGTATCCCTGAGTTACACTAAGAACATAGAAGGTCAGTAAATTAATGAAGCAAAGCTACAAAACGTCAAAATGAAGATTGACTGAACAAGGGTGGCAATATGATGTGATTGTCAAATGTAACGGAATAACTGATGAAAGGGGGAGTCACAAATGATGTTTGGTTTAATTATACTAGTCTTCGTAGCATATTATTTGTTTAACTCATCCAATGCTGGAGGGGCGTGCCACATGAACCATGAATCTCAGGTGCATACTCCAATGGATATCTTGAATGATCGATATGCCCGGGGCGAGATTAATAGTGAGGACTATCTTGAGAGAAAGCAAGAACTGACGGGACAAAAGTATACTATCATGAAAAAGCTATAATATAGTTCTTGGATTGATTTGAATAGAAATTAACTTTTGGTAAAGATTATTTTCTAGCTGTAATTTAGGTAAAAATTATTTGAAGGAGGAATTTACATGATGGGTGGATGGGGAAATATGATGGGTGGCTGGGGAAACGGTGGTTACGGATATGGTGGTTATGGATGGATGGGAATGATCATGCCGCTTATCTTCGGAATAGGGATCATTCTATTAGGCATCTATTTGTTTCGTCGTAATACATCTCAAGTTCATACCGGTGGATTGGGTAGGCACAATAGTGGCTTAGACATCCTGCGTGAACGCTATGCACGTGGAGAGATCGATTCAGCGGAATATCAAATGCGCAAACAAGATTTAGAAGGGAAATGAGTATAAATTATATTTCAAAAGGGCAGTAGCTCAATAAAGGGTGAACTGCCCTTTAACATTTTTCTTAGGAGGGAAGTTGCGGCGAATATATGGTTCAAAAAGATGGCAAAGATTATGCAGAACTTGACGTTAATGGATATACAGGCCAAGTGTGGTTTGAAAACTGGCACGGTCCGATACTAAATACAGTTGAAGTGAAGTAAAAGAAAGACTGCCAGCAGAAACAAGATAAGGGCAGAGGCTCCTTAGAGAGTCACTGTCCCCTTTATTTTTTTGCTGTTCTTGAGTATCGAATATTTCATTTGTTATTATTACCTAGACTCGCTGACAGGTGCTCCTATGGCGGCTAAATCGGGCGGTGGATTGTGCTGGCAAATAAAGAAGCCGTTCCAGACGGTACTAAAGGGTTTATCCAGACAGACATAGTTCTAAAGAATCCTGGAATTCTTGGAGGAACATCTGTAATGTCGGACTCGGCTGTTGAAAGCAGATAACGAAACATTGCAAAATATCCATGTCAAGGGGACGGTTTTTGTCGATTCGGGCAAGGGCGGCACTGTGATTCTGAGAATATCCTGAGTAAAGGATAAATTCTTCCAAGAACCTCAATTGTAAAGAAGGACCCTGATTCTCAATTCAGGGTCCTTCTTTAGGTGCGCCACGCATGGCGATTGCCAACCAATAGCCAAGAGCACGGGTGTCCACCTTGAGGTAGAATCCTTACATTAGAAGGTGGAGACTATGCCCATTGAGGGAGGGAAATTGCCGGATTCTCACAATCAGACTTACCTCGCCGCTTGGGATTGGGATGCCATCTTTCGGCATTCATCAGCACACTTACGGCACATATCTGCACATTTCTGGCAATGGGTGTCTTTCATTTTGGAGCATTCGGTAGCACAAGAATCACAGATTGTGGCACAAGTTGCGCACAATTGAGCGGAAAAATCACTGTTTCTGGACATATATTGGGATGACATGGAACAGATATCAGCGCAATCCCTAAGTGTTCGGATACACCGGATGCGGGCTTCCACATCAGGTTCGTTAAAACAGGCGGTGTAACATTCCTCACAGGCTTGCATACAGGCGTTACATGCATCAATACAAGCTTGAATTGATGCAGTGGCATTAGTCACAATAGGCATTTAATGATCCTCCATTTCTAACTATAATTTTAATCTTATTTATCTTCTTCAATTATAGGGAAAATATCCGGAATTAATAGTTACTTACGGCACATATCTGTACATTTTTGGCAATGGGTGTCTTTCATTTTAGCATAGGGTTATTATTCCCTCCATCCCACCGAAGTCTTTATGATTTGGCATGGAGGCATGGCAATTCAGGGAGTGTAGGAAATTCATAAGTTTTTCATAGGTCCTTTATAAGAGGGTTCTAAACAAACATTCCACGGTGTAAACCGCTACCGACATAGTGTAATGAAAACAACGCCATTAATTGTAAAAGTTATAGTCCGTAAGATCACAGAAGGCAGGTGTGTGTCCGTACAGAGGCTGAGAACTTATTTTTAGGCTATCGCACCTAGAAAACTAATTCCACATAGTAGGCCTCATAGTCAGAGATAATATGTAAAGTAAGGAAATAAGAGCTGAGACATTAATTTATATTGTGGGTGTAGAAAGAGAGGCATCGACTAATGACTAAGTGTGAACCTAAATACGAGGAGGCTAATGGATAATGCACAAATTGGGAAAAATCATTGCGTCACTTGTTGTCTTTGTTGCTATAGTCAGCTTACCGTTCCTCTATAACATAAGGAAATCAGGCAAGGGACCTGTAATAAATATGAATACTCCAGCTATCCAGAAATTAGCGGTTAAGCAGTGTGTTGAGCCTGCAGAGTGGATGAAGGCTAATCATATGATTCTGCTGAACCAATGGAGAGATGAAGCCGTACGCAAGGGCAAAAGGGTATATATTAATAGTCAAGGTAAGTCATTCGAAAATAATCTTCAAACGTGCTTAAATTGTCATTATGATCCGGCTTTAAAAACGTCTGATCAGTTCTGTGTTTCATGCCATGATCATACAGCCGTAAATCCTAACTGCTGGATTTGCCATATTTTGCCGAAGGGCGCTACATAATAATTAGACTGGGCTGACGAATTAGAGGCAGCTCAGTCATTTTTTTGTCTTTCATTGTAGTGATCAGAATTATGTACAATCTATGCTCTTAGAATTAGGCCGAAAAAATTAAGACTCTGACCTTTTTTACCCTAAAGCACCATATTTTTGACATGTGTAATTAATTCGATATAAATGTTTCAATAAAAGTGGCTGAGTATCTATTTCTCAGCCACTTTTATCTCATTAGGGAGTTTGACAATAAATTCAGTCTCTTGCCCAACATTACTATGCACAGTGATGGTGCCTTTATGGAGGTTTGTAATCTGCTGGACCAAGGCCAGACCAATTCCGGTTCCCCCGGTTTCCCGGGTACGGGATTTATCGGCGCGGTAGAATCGCTCGAAGATATAGGGCAGATCTTTTTCCGGAATGCCGGGGCCTGTGTTTTTAATAGCGATTACCGCAGAATCTGGTGTTGATGTAAGCCTGACGATCAATTTACCGCTATCATTTGAGTATCGATAGGCATTGTGAATAAGATTGTAAAAAAGCCTGGTTAAAAGCCGTCCGTCTCCAGATATTGTCACGGGCTCCGGAGGAGCGTTCCAATTCAGGGCTAATTGCTTTTCTTGGATTAGCGGATAAAGGCTATTAATCACTTTTTCTAGCAAATGATTCAAGTCTACTGGTTCGAAGATGGGTGTTAAAGTGCCCATTTCCGCCACATTTAAGTCTTTTAGGTCACTGGACAAGTCAACTAAACGGTCAATTTCCTCATGAATGGAGGTGAGGTTCTCCGGGCTAGCCGGGAGAACGTTATCCTGAAACGCTTCAATAAAACTCTTGATGGAAGTTAAAGGAGTACGGAGCTCATGGGCGATGTCGGCTGTGAATTGTTTGCGCAGGGTTTCTTGCCGCTCCAAGTTGTCGGCCATGATATTAAAGGCGTTCGCTAATTGACCAACTTCATCACGTGATCGAGTCGAAACTCGTTCTTTGAGATGTCCTTGTCCTATTCGTTCCGCCGCTCGGGTTAAGCTCAGAAGAGGAGTAACAAGGTGGCGGCTGGTAAAGTAACTGAGGATCATTCCTAATAATAGGGCCAAGCTTCCGGCAACTAAAAGTGAACGAAATACTGAAGATTGGAAGAGGACATCTTGGGGATTTAGAATCTGGGCCGTGGACGGGTAGCGTACGAGAGCTGTTGCAATAACTCCATTTGATCCAGACACAGTGATGGTTTTTGTTTTCCAACTCATATTGTTCGATGAACCCATCGTGCCCATCATACCCATCATTCCTGCACTGCTTTGCCCTTGCATCATTCCTGCCATAGGATTATTTAAGGTGGCAATGAGTCGCCCATTGGGATCGGTTAAGGTAACCGTCGTGCCAGCTGGAAGGGTATTGCTGATTTCCTCTAAAGAGGCAGAATTCCAAGAACCCTTACTCAGATAGAGGGAGCTTAGGCGTGAAGGCAGCTGCTCTATAGTTCTCTCATTCGTCGTAGTAAGATAGTTGCTAAATTGTTGCTGAAAGACAAATTCAACAGCTAGCATGCTAAGGGTAACAGTAATCAGTGCGATTATGATTGTGGACAAAAATAGTTTTTTGCGCATCTTACAGCTCCGGATTGGGATTGAACTTATAGCCGACTCCGTAAACAGTGAGAATAATACGCGGGTCACTTGGGGAAAGCTCAATTTTTTGTCGGATTTTTTTAATATGAGCATCAATCACGCGATCATCTCCTTCAAAGTCATGTCCTTGAACAATTTCAACCAGCTGTCCACGGGAGTATACCCGTCCAGGATGCTTAGCCAAGGCCCCCAGGATCTTAAACTCGGTTGGCGTGAGTGGAACTACTTGATCATGAAGGCGAACCTCATGTTGAATATTGTCTATAGTCAGACCGTTGTTATAGGAAATCATGTCTGCAAGTGGAGTGGTTTCGTTATTCACCCGACGTAAAACAGCACGAACCCTAGCGACTACTTCGCGTGGGCTGAAGGGCTTGGTAATGTAATCATCTGCACCAATGCCCAAGCCTTGAATACGGTCTTCTTCTTCGATTTTTGCAGTGAGCATTATGATAGGGACGGAGGATACTTTACGGATTTCACGACAAATCTCTATACCGGACATACCGGGCAGCATCAAATCGAGGATAATTAGATCGTAAGGGTTCTCCTTAAATAGGGTCAGGGCAATCAGCCCGTTTAAGGCAGTAGTAACCTGAAAACCCTCTTGTTGCAGGTAAGCTTTAAGAACTGTGATGATTTTCTTTTCATCATCAACGAGTAAGATTCTCATCAAGAAACAAACTCCTTTTCCATTTATCAAGAATATGGTACATGGTACATCATTGTAACCAAGAAACCAACAGTGAATGTATCGTACTTGGGTAATTACTTATTACCGTTTCCATTAGAACCATAACCGCCCATCATGCCATATCCTCCGCCGTATCCACTAGAACCGTAACCGCCCATCATACCATAACCTCCACCGTTTCCGTTAGCGCCGTAGCCACCCATCATTCCGTAGCCTCCACCGTTTACGTTAGCACCGTAGCCGCCCATCATACCGTTGCCTCCACCATTTCCATTAGTACCGTAACCACCCATTCCATAACCTCCGGCGAATCCATTAGAACCTGACGTAATCATGTTATTTGGCCTACTGTCACTTGAAGATGGTGAAGTGCTTGGGGCTTGTCTTGTTGTTGGCGAACTATTATTAATCGCGCTGCTTCCGTCGGTATCAGTGCCAGTGCCTGTTCCTAGATTGGCGGTTTTATTAACGGAATTTGATAAAACGGTATTTTGTCTTACTGGTTTGGTGGCATATGACCCAGAGTTCATAGCGAACACAGTACCTGAAAGGGCAATTATACTAGCTATTGAGAGTCCTATAATCCATTTTGTCTTATTCATTATTTTTCCTCCTCTAATTATAACCTTGCTTCATATCTCAAGTATAGAAAATCAATTCGATTTTGCTGTGAATGAGTTATGAATTTCTGATGAATTTCGAGA
Organism: Desulfosporosinus sp. OT; assembly: GCF_000224515.1. Lineage (GTDB taxonomy): Bacteria > Bacillota > Desulfitobacteriia > Desulfitobacteriales > Desulfitobacteriaceae > Desulfosporosinus. Next base: position 13,044 of record NZ_AGAF01000045.1, read on the forward strand.
GTCTTTCACTATTTGTGTGTGAAAGACTCTCGTTTGAAATTTAAGGCATCATACCATGACTTCCGGAGCCTGAGTTAACAGGCATATTATCTTGCTCGGGTAGGGGGACCGAGGGTGTAATGTTCTTTGGAGAACTGTTGGGCATTGGGTAACTGGTAGGGGGCGGGGTGTTAGGCATATTTTTGCCAGTCATCGGAGTTCCCATCGCGTTAGGTGTTTCTTGAGGTGTCTCGCTTTGAGGATTTACTGTCACACATTCTTTTGGGAAAAGTGAGTCTAAGGTAGTATTTGCCTCTGTCAACATATGAAGAGTGTTGTTATAACCTGAACCTTTTGGATTGACAACGAACCCATTAGCCATTAAACCCTTATACACTAAATAATTGTTCACACTCATCCCTAGGTTTTGAGCGGTTTTTTGTGTGGTTTCATCTGTCGTGCTTACCATCAAGTCGGAAGAAATATTTTTCTCAAGCATGAGGCGTCTAATAGAGTCACGGAGTTTAGCTTGATCAACGATATCTGCCTGACGGTTGTCAAGGGGGATAATGCTTGCCATGACCGGGTTTTTGCCTTGTTTAAAGCCTCCCTGAGTATTGGCCTGATCTACCATTAGGGCAACAGATGTATAAATGTCTTTTCCTAGAAGCTTAAGCTCAGATGGTGAAGTTTGAGTTCCTTGATTTAAATCAATCACCTTAAGAACTTTGGCATCAGAGTTAACCAAAAGTTCCTTACTATTATTTATATCCATTACAACAGCAGCTACGGCGGTATTGGCGCCGGAGACAATGTTAAATACACTTACACCCAAAACAAGAAGCAGCATAGCTGCAATCGTAGCTATTTTTAGGAAGCTTGGACTAATAGCTTTCCGTAGAGGCAGATCCACTTCCATAACTTGTCCGAGAAGGGGAGCAGCAAGCGGTGTTTTGATTTTCAAATAGTCACCGTATTCAGTGTAAAGGATAGTGTTATGTTGGGAGGTCTTCATGACAATGCCTCTGGTTTTGGCCATTACGCTAACCCCTTTCGCGTAGTTATCGAGTCTATTTGTGTAAAGTTTTTTAAAGATCTGAATTCAGGATCGGATAGGATTAGAACTGTGGCAATCAGATATTTGCGCCCTCTTTCCAGGACTTTGCGTTTTACTCCGGTAAGAAGCTCTAATTCTTTGAGAGGCAAACATTTATTCTTGGATAGGTATTGCAGCAAATCGGGTTGAGAACATAGTTTTTGGGCCACTTTATAGAGTGTTGCTTTACTGTCACGGTGTTTAGGGGAGACTTCCACTAAATTTTCTAAGGTTATTCCATATTCGTCTAAAACGATAATATAGCTCTTAACCGTCTCGGCAAAATCATTATGCTGTTCTTTCTCTTTATATATCTCCAAAGACGCTTCGGAAGCATAATGGTGATCGATGTCGTTGTCAGACTCTGAAGGGGTAAGCGAGAGTAATTGATGTTTTGACTCTTTGCGAAAGTAATCGATTAGTCGTCGTGTTATGACAGTTTTAGCAAACCCGTAGAACGAGGCACCCTGGGCAGGGTCATAGTCATCGATTGCTTGATTAAAAGCTACTAAGGCGATGCTTAGTTCTTCATCATGTCCCCAAGTCAGATATCGCTTACATAAATTTGAGCTGATTTTCAAGATCAAGGGTTTGTGATTTTCAATAAATTCTTCTCTAGCAAGTTTGTTTCCCTTTTTAGCTGCTTGTAAAGTTTGCTGAATTGTTAGTTCTTGCACTTCAACCCCTCCACCTAGTACAAAGTTTCGTAAAGGCATCTTGAATTTTAGGGGGTACCTTAAAAAAGTTTAGTTATAAACCTACCCCCCGAGAATCGAAGGGGACTGCGAATACTGTGGTGACAACAGGAGGTGAGAGGCAAACAGAAAATAATACTGGATTACAATGGCGTTAAATTTTAAACATTATCTAAATCTTGTTAGAAAGGATTGAATTGTAGCATGCAAAAGAAAGCATTAGTGGCGACATTGTCAATGGCTTTAGTATTAGGGGTGGCGGGGATCGTGAATGCTGCTACCACGGGGAGCAATGCCCACAACACATTGCCGCAACCTTCCAGCGCAACTTCATATATGACTCCTACCAATGTCACAAGTTCAGGAGACTTGCAGGGAACAACTCCTAAGACTAACCAGATAAACCCTAGTACTCCAACGAGTCCTAACGAACCCAATCATCAGATACAAAACATGCCGGGGTATACTCAAATGCAGACGATGCCTGTGAGTACTCCCATGAATGGACCAATGATTAATTCACAGCAAGTAATGAGTGGAACATACAGGTCAAATCCGGTGAATACTTCTAGTGCAACTCAACAATCAGGCCAAAATTCAAGAGTCAGAACCATGATGGGTTCCAAGGGAAAAATGGGAAGGTAAATAAGATTATGGAGACATAAAAGGGAACTGCACTTAGTTCCCTTTTATGGTTATCAAAAAATGATAGATTAATCCTTCGGTTCACAATAACCCCAAACGTAAATTTGACGGTTAATTCCAATTCCTTAGATATAGGAAAGCGCATCTAAAGATTAGTTGCTACTATATTTGTCCAATCGAAATTGGTCGATCTATCTAAGTAATAAGCAAATCGAGAGTTTTGCACTATGGCGGAAGATAGTCTATTCTTAGTTGAGTGGGTCAAGAGCAAAAAATGTTCTCGTGTTGCCTTAGAGAGTACCGATTTATAAGTGATTAATGTTGACTATCACCAAAAACTGTGGTATTTTTTATAGGATGTAAGATGTTATTGTTAAAGTTCGAAGCTTAATTCGAATCGGTGGAAAACAAAACGAAATGTAAGGTTCAAAGTTCTTGTTTGTATGGTTATCGAACCACGAACCACGAACAACGATATGGGCGATTAGCTCAGCGGTAGAGCGCATCCTTCACACGGATGAGGCCACTGGTTCGAGACCAGTATCGCCCACCAAGCTAATGGATATACCAAGGGTTGTAGGATCGCAAGGTCAACTACTACCCTTGATTTTGTATTCTCAGACAAACTACTCCAATTAAGCTGTTTTGGTTACCCTATAAAGTAAAAAGAGCGGAAATACAGGAAGGAAGAGTATTTATGAGTACAGCTTTAGCTATTAACAGTTTTGTGGCCAATGAGGTGCACAATGACGATATCAGTTAGTATCGGTCCACGTTTGCAAACGGTCGCTTCGTTTGTTCCCAAGGGTGCAAAACTAGGAGACATTGGAACAGATCATGCCTATTTGCCTATATCCCTCTATGAGACTGATCAGATATCAAAAGCAGTGGCGGTTGACGTCCATGAAGGGCCGTATCAATCTGCCTTGATGGCCGTCAAAGGTCGACACTTGGAAGCTGTCATTGACGTACGATTTGGTGATGGGCTAATGCCGCTCGAGGCTGAGGAAGTCAATGTCCTAACCCTTGCGGGGATGGGTGGAAGAACCATGCTGGATATTCTTTCAGCCCGGCCGGACGTTTTAGAGTCTGTGGCCGACCTCATTGTGCAACCGCAAGGTGCAGAAGGCGTCTTACGCTTAGCATTATTGGATGGCGGCTGGCGTCTCAAGGCTGAGAAATTGGTGGAAGAAGAGGATCGCATATATATCATTATGGCTTATTCTAAGGAAGCAGGATGGGGTAGAGCTGAACTTTTGGAAAAAGAACGTGTGTGGAATCAACGTTTGCGTCCACTCCTGGAGAGCGGGGTTATCCTTGCAACCGAAGCAGAGTTTTCAAGCTTAGTACATAGGCTTGTCTGGCATTTTGGGCTACTGGTCTTGGAAGAGCGTCCGGACCTCTTAAGGGGCCTTTTAAACGAATATAGTGGCATGTTATTAAGGCGGCAGGAGCAAATGAAAAAGTCAAAGAGCGTAGAGATTATAGCCAAAATCAGAGAAGTTTCTGATGAATTGGCTTTAGTGGAGGGACTACGGATATGGCAGTAACGGTTGGATTAGTGGCTCAGATTATCGAAAAAATAGCTCCAAAATCATGGGCTGAGGATTGGGACAATGTCGGTTTACTTGTTGGGAGCGGATCAGACTCAGTCGAACGCATCCTCATCACCTTGGACGGAACCCTGGAAGTGGTCGAAGAAGCGAAAGCTTATGGTGCCCAACTTATCGTGGCCCATCATCCGATTATCTTTCGCCCGCTAAAAAACTTAAGAGCAGATAATGCTGCGGCTCGAGTCCCTTTGCGACTGCTAGGACATCAGATCAGCTATTACGCTGCTCACACGAATTTGGATCAATCGATTGTTTCCTCCAGCCGAGCCTTTGGCGAAGTCTTGGGATTGCAGGAAATGAAGATCTTGGAAGAGTCGGCATATGACCTTATTCCAATTCCCAAGCGTGATGAGGCGGCGAGAGGGTATGGCGTAAGTGGGTATCTAAAAAAGCCAGAGAAGTTAGGTCTTTTATGGAAGAGATTTTTGGACAATCTAAGCCAGCCCGGCATCTATGCACAACCCTATGAGTTATCGGGAGTTCGCCTGGCGGGTTCGTTAGAGAAGGAAGTGCGAAAAGTGGCCATCGTCAACGGCAGCGGAGGTCGCTTTGTACCCAAAGCGTTGTTTAAGGGCGCGGATCTTCTGATTACTGGAGACGTTGACCATCACGCTGTCCTTGACGCTCTAGAAGGCGGTATGGCAGTCGGCGATCTTGGGCATTTCCTTAGTGAGGCACCTATGCTTCAAGCAATGTATCAGTATCTAACCGCAGAGAAAGCTCTGCAAGGTATTGAGATTCGAGTAAGCTCATTTAATCGGTCGCCTTGGCTATTGTAAAAAGGCGGCCGACTTTTTTTGAAAATTGCTCACACGTATAAATGCTCACGGCTATTAACGTTTAATTTATTAAATACTCATTGCTCTAAAAAATAATAAAAAAAACTTTGTGAAAGTGGGGATTAACACTTGACTTTAAATGTCGAATATTGTAGTATTAGTTTAGATAGAATAGTCGGAAAATAGACTATTTTCAAGAAAGTAGTTAAGCGTATTTCGAAGAGTAAGTGCAATTTTCATAAACAAAAGAAAGGAGCGTGATGGGACGAATGAACATGAATCGGACAGAAATTCTACGCCTCGAACGTGAAAAGGTTTTGGTGAACTTAACAGAAGATAATGCTAACCGTGCGAAATGGTTAACCGTGTTAATGGACATTGACGATGAAATGGAAGAAATAGCAGAGAATAAGCTCAAAGCTGTCTATTAACCAATACTCTCCATTTGACCTAAGCGAATTTTTTTAGTAAGATAAATAAGCGAAGCCGACCGGATGATCGCGGAGGTAAGGACCGAAAGGTCGCCTCTGAGGAAAGTCCGAGCTCCATAGGGCAAGGTGCTGGGTAACGCCCAGTGGGGGGAACCCCAAGGAAAGTGCAACAGAGAGATACCGCCGATAACGGAGGTCAGTTGTCAGAGGCCGGAGGTCAGAATAAGTTGATTTTAATTCGACTTCAGGTTTCCGACGACTGACTTCCGAGTAGGTAAGGGTGGAAAGGCGAGGTAAGAGCTCACCGGCAGTCAGGTGACTGGCTGGCCATGTAAACCCCACCTGGAGCAAGACTGAATAGGGGAACTATGAACGGCCCGTTTTCGTTCCCGGGTAAGGTCGCTAGAGGCCGTCGGTAACGGCGGTTCGAGACAGATGATCATCACCTCCATACGGAGGAACAGAACTCGGCTTATAGGTTGACTTCGCTTACTTATGAGAAACTAAACAACGTTTTAAGCTGACAAAAACTGGCAGGTATGTACCTGCCAGTTTTTAATTTTCTAGGTTTATATGATTAAACCATGGAGTGAATTCATAGTTTAAGCTATCTTGGAGCGAATGTGAAAATCGATTAAGGCATTGGAACTTGATTTGATTAAGCTTCTCATTGCATAAAGGAACAGTATTTCGAGAAACCTAAATCGTATCAATATAGATCGTATCAAACTATAGGCAAGTTTAGTTTTTAAAGAATTTGGCTTCAGGAGTTCTAATTGTATGAATCTTATTTCAGAAGTACGTCCGTTATTTGTTGCTTTGGTTTCAATAGTGTTGGGGGCCTCAGGGCAATTTCTATTTCGTCTGGGAATGCTGCATTATGGAAAAGTATCGGTAACAGGGATTTGGCGACAACTAGGATCGATTATCTTAACCCCGGCGATTTTCCTGGGTTTTATGTGCTTTGGGGTGAGCTCTATTCTCTGGCTTGTAGTAATTTCACGCTGGGAGCTTAGCTATGCGTATCCGCTTGTAGCATTAGGCTATGTGATTGCCATACTGTATGGGACTCTTCTGCTTCACGAAAATCTTACGCTCGCCAAGATACTGGGAAGTTGTCTTATTTTAGCAGGGATTAGCATTTTGGGACTATGGGGGGCATAACACAGAGGTCAGAAGTCAGAGGCCAGAAATAAGAAATAAGAAATTGTCATAGCCAGAGAAGTAAAAGGTTCAAATTCTCAAGAGACCAGAGGTTTAATACTTAGATATTATTTGAAATTGTAAACCTTTATATCCTGAAAAGAAAGTTGCAAGCTCACGTTGAATAAGATATGATAATTATAATCCTATATCTTTTTGGAGTCATAAAAGACAAAAAAAGGGGCGTGTGTTGGATGATATTTAAGGACTTTGGGCGAGGCGCACGGATTGAATTATCTAAAATGGCCAAACTGCTGGGAATGAAGTTCATCGGTTATAATCCAAAGGCACAACAGGTATCGTTGGAAGTACAAGGTAAAGGGGTTACATATCCCCTAGAAGAATTTATTCAACAGTATGAAAGGGTTTGTCCTACAACTTAGACTCGAAATAAGAATTTTAGTTTAGATATGATGATGCAAGGGCCTCTCACTTAATGAAGTGAGAGACCCTTTTTTAGTGGGGAGGAAGTTTCTGTGTATCCTACTGCGCTCATTGACGCAATTCCACTAAAGTGCTTCTCTAAGCAGAGAAACACCCTCTGGGCTGGGGTCCGACGGAGGCTCTGTGCGTTTGCATTCGCTTTATTGCTATTAGCGTGTAAGATTATTATATATATTTGACAATGTAAAGTGGTAAGATTATTATTTGAGTAAGAAAATGGATGAAGTAAGGAGGATCGAATATGAGCGGAATGGAGTTTTCTGGCGATCAAGCACATGACGTGATAAAAGCTACTAGCAGAATATCTAGTCGTGGTCAAATAGTTATTCCTGTAGAAATACGGAAAATGCTAGGTCTTGGTGAGGGAGATCAGCTGACATTTATTGCTGAGAAAAACGGTGAAGTTAAGGTTGAAGTTGTTAAGAGACAACGTATTTCAGAACTGTTTGGCATTCTAGAAACACATAAATCATTTAAACCAGTTGATGAAATCAGGAGAGAGGCGTATGAAAAGATGGCCCAAAAGGAGTTAAAGGACGGGGGGGAAGAATAGTTGGCGAGGAGACTTTGGTTGGACACAAACGTAATCATCCGAATTATTACGGGAGATCCCAAAGAGTTAGCCCAAGAAGCTGAAGAAATGATTCGAAAAGTTGAGATGGGAGAATTAGTATTACGCTTGTCTGCCTTAGTTGTAGCCGAGTGTTGCTGGGTATTAGAGTCCTTCTACGAAGCACACCCATCAGATATAGCGGATGTTTTGTTGAAGTTTACTAATGCTATTGGCGTTGAAACTGATGAAAAATCTGTCGTACAACAATCACTTCATGATTTTTCCACCAAAAAGGTTGATTTTGTGGATGCTTACATTGCGGCACATGCAAAAGCTAACCCTCCTGAGGATGTAGTGACATGGGATAAGCATTATAAAAGATTAGATATTCGTCATGACAGACCCGGAAATTGGTAGAATTATTACGCAATCGTCTGGTTGTTTTGAGGAATGAGAAAGTCTAAAGCAAGGGTCTCTAACTCAGCGGAGTTAGAGACTCTTGCTTTAGAAAAGGTTATTGTTTCTGGTAGAAGAAAGAGGATACAGGTTTGAGGCCTAGGTGATTCATCCCAAAGAGATGTTCAGTACTCCCGGTAAAAAGGATTCCGCCGGGACGTAAGGCATCTGTAAATTTTTTATAGAGCATTTCTTTGGCTTCGTCCGTGAAATAGATTACGACATTTCGACAGGCGATAAAATCAAAACCCGATTGGAAACGATCAGTTAGCAGGTTTTGGTGTTGGAAGGTGACTTGGCGTTTAACTTGGTCTTTGATTTGATACCCTTTGTCAGATGGGGTAAAATGCTTTTGCAGGACTTCAGGTGGAGTACTCGCAAAATCATTTTGTTTATAGAGGCCGTCTTTGGCTTGTTGTAGTACATTGACATCAATATCTGTACCCAGGATGCTAAAACGGGCATTAGGGAAATAGTCCATCAGAGTCATGGCTAATGAAAAGGGTTCTTGGCCGCTTGAACAGCCTGCACTCCAGATTTTCAGCGGATTTTTGCTCTGGAG
>NZ_AGAF01000044.1 GCF_000224515.1 Desulfosporosinus sp. OT
TTTGGTGAAATGGCTTGACTGGTAAAAAATATATTTTGCCCCAGATATTATTGAACGTGACAATCGTTGTTAGATAAATAGAACAATCTTGCTCGCATTTCCTTTTCATAACAGCTGTTCTAAAATTTAAATGTTTATCATTTTCAGCCATAACAATTTCATCTTCGTTTCTGTCGATAACTGTAAAATAACCTGCTTTTGTACCAATTGGATAATAAATAGATTCAGTAATATCCTTCTTTTTTCCTGTATTTAATCCAAACAAACCAACTAAAGAACCTCTAATTCTCATCAATAAATCAACCCATTTGGGAGTCCTAAATATTTCTGTTGTGATACTATCAATCGTTTTATCCGTGCTTTTTACGATTTGATATGAATCACAGTAATCGATTCTCCCAAAATCTTTATAAATTAATGATTTTTCAGGAGGTACATGATATTTATATACTTTTGGCATATATACTGTCTCCTTTAATTATTTCCTATCGTTTTTCTAACTTTGTCGATAAACTTTTCTCTAAGTCTTGGTTAGCATACTCTAATCAATCTAATGCCTTTTCCCAATATTACATTTAACTTTAAACG
>NZ_AGAF01000043.1 GCF_000224515.1 Desulfosporosinus sp. OT
AAACCCGTTGACGTAATTGTCAGATTACCTGAGGAATCTGTGTTTAACGCGGCATTATTACTACCGAAAATCTTAACCTTTGCCTGATCAGGATTGTCCTGAAAAATCTTAAAGTTTGCCATTCTTTTTTTGCCTCCCTTCTTCCGTTATCCAAAATTACCCAGATTACATACTACATGTTATTCTCTAACCCGACTGAAAGTTTCAATTTAATATGCATATATTATTGAAACGAAAAAGAGATGAGAGGCAAAACAAGTTATGGCTGAAAAAATCAGTTTGTGCATGATTGTAAAAAACGAAGGGCAAAACCTAAGCCGGTGCTTAAATAGCGTATCTAGTATAGTTAATGAAATTATTGTCGTCGATACCGGTTCAACTGACTCAACGTATAAAATTGCTCACCAGTATGGTGCTATCATTCATCATTTCCTCTGGAACGATAATTTCAGTGATGCCCGGAACGCCTCCTTGGAACTCGCTCATGGTGATTGGATATTATTCTTAGACGCTGATGAAGAGTTGTCGCCTGATAGTCGGGAGAGTTTGATCCGCTTAACTGAAAATATAGATATTGAAGGATATTTTGTAAAGATTCTAAATCGCCTTGGAAAAGAAGGTTGGATTGAAATTGTTCCCGATTTGGTCTTTAGGCTCTTCCGCAACAAAAAGGAATATCGCTTCCGTGGTGCGATTCACGAACAAATTGCCGATGTGATCTTGGAAAAGAACTCCCAGGCCCGTTATCAGGTCGCAGAAGAGCTAATAATCATTCATCATGGTTATTTAGATAAAGTAATTGAGGAGAAAGACAAGAAATACCGTAACCTAAAGTTAATTGAAAAAGAACTGGGGCTTCATCCTAATAATCGATTACTTCAATATCATTATGGCGTAGAGCTTTTTCGAGCCGAACGATATGTGGAAGCAGCCGCCGTCCTCATCCAGTCTGCGACAGATATCGATCCAAATACAATCTACCTCCCAAAGCTCTTACGCTATATTGTGATAGCTCAGCAGTATTCATCCCAACTCCATGAAGCTCTCAAATCCGCTGACCTAGGCCTCAAGCTCTTCCCTTACTATGCAGATCTTTACTATTATACTGGTCTCATCCTATTCGACCTTAAACATTATGCTCAAGCGCGGAATGCCTTTCTCCAGGCCCTATCCATGCCTGAACAACCCCCACACTACGCCTCTTTTGGTGGAATCAGGGGCTTTAGATCATACTATTATCTTGCTCAAATCGCGGAGTCCTTTTTGGATGAAGAAGAAGCACTCAAGTACTACCTCTATAGCCTGCGCGATAACGCACACTTTACCCACTCTTTAGAAAGTATTGTCAGGATTTTAAAGCCTACCAAGGAACCCTCCTATACGATGGAATGCCTGGAAAAGGTTTGTGATTTCTGCACGCCCGAGGCCAATCGCCTTATGGGAGATATATATTATCGAAATGGGGCCTATGGTTTGGCCTTACACTATTTCGACCAAGCAGAAGTCGGCTTTCCAGTTTCAACCGATATCAAACTGCGAAAAGGGATCTGCCTCATTCAGGAAAGGCGATTCTTTGAAGCATTAAGACTCCTTGAAGAGTTCATCCCTGGAAACTCTGAATACCCTATCGCCACAGTAAATAGGCTGTTTTACTTCTGGCTTCAGGACAAATCCCCGAAAGTACGCGCCCTTTGGAATGAGCTTCATTCTCTCGGATTAGCTCAGGATACTGAAAATGTAATCTCCCTATTTCTAACCTATTCAGAGGAAATTGCACCTCACCCTCAAATTTTTTTAGGTTCAGAAGGAATGTTACTTTTGCTTGATATTGTCCAACGCTTGGTCGCCATGCAGGAAATCAAGCGAGCTATGTATTTCTTACATGCGCTGCAAGCGGAATGCTTGACCGATTACAACCTGAAGATTGCCCAAATATTTATAGATTATGATGAGGAAAGCAGCGCAATTCCATTTTTGCAAGCAGTTATTGAAAGAAATCAATCGTCTGAAGCTTATTTCCAACTTGCAGAAATCTATTCCCACCTTGGACGGCTTACTGATGCAGAGCAATATTATAAACATGACCTCCAATTAGATCCGGATAGGCCTCGCTCCTATATTCGTCTTATCAACCTTTATACCGCTTGGCGACAAAACATTCTGAAGGAAGCCTTAGCAAAATACCCGGAAAACAATATTTTTCAGAAGTTGGCAAGGGAGGTTTCATCCAAACATGAAGGAACGGATTAGCCTCACTATGATCGTAAGAAATGAGTCCGCTCATTTAGCCAATTGCCTGGAAAGCGTTAAAGATAAAGTTGATGAAATAATCATTATTGATACAGGGTCTACTGATGATACTTTAAATATCGCTCAGCGTTATACCTCAAATGTTTTTACCTATCCATGGCACAACAATTTTAGTGACGCCCGAAACTTTGCCATTGAACACGCTTCAGGTGATTGGATCTTGGCATTGGATGCCGACGAGGAAGTTCAGTGCCAAGCTTCGTTTAGCTTTCACTCCTTAATAGCTAAAGAAAACGACAAAGAAGCTTTCTTACTTCCTCTTCTTAATCCGATTTTAGATTCAACGGAAGAATATAATTCATTTTATGTGCTCAGATTGTTCAGAAATAACGGGAACTATAAATATTTCGGTAAGATTCATGAACAGGTCACGATCCAAGACCAACAAAAAGTCGGGCTTGCCGTGGAGCCCATTTTAAAGCATAAATTATTACCCTTAAAGCTACGACATCAAAAAAGAAACCGCAACCTTCACCTGCTCAAAAAAGCTCTACAAGACGACCCTCATAACCCCTTCCTACATTATTATTTTGGTGTGGAGTGGCTCATGCTTGGTAAGGCTGGTTATGCTCTGCCTTACTTGCAAAAAGCCTATTCCAGACTAAGCGATGATCAGCTGCTTTTTCGTGCACCTACTCTAAAGTATCTCCTCGTATGCTTAAGAGCTTTAGGTCGTCTTGATGAAGCGCTCTCCCTTTGTCTCGAAACAAGCCTGCACTACCCCAACTTTACCGATATCTTTTATCTGGGTGGACTTCTCCTCGAAGAAAAGGAAGAATACCATGTTGCTTTAAAGTGGTTTAACCACGCTATTAATTGCGGTAAACCACCCGCTTTATTCAGCCATCTAACAGGGTCCGAAAGTTTCTTAGCTTACTATCACCTAGGCTTTTGTTATGAAAAGGTCGGGGAAACCTTTGAAGCTAGAGAAGCTTATGAAACCGCTCTTGAACTTAACCCAAGATTTCCTTACCCCCTATATAATCTCTTTTTGATCTTGCTTAGTGAGGAAGGAGCCGCTTACTGTTATCAATATCTAGAAGATCGCGACTACTTCGATGACGCCCTTTTCTGCCTTACCACTGCAGATTTATTTTTCCTTGCGGATCATGTGGCACAAGCCTATCTCTGTTTGGAAAACCATAAAGATTGTTTCCAAGGTGATGAACGGTTCCTCTTTTTCTATGGCAAATATTGTATCTATTCCGGAAGAGCAAACACTGGATTTGAGTCTTTAAACCAAATTCCAACGAAGAGCTCTTGTTACCCATCTGCGCAAGCACTATCGATTGTTGCGCTTATTCTACTAGGTGATTTTCCTAAAGCTAAATCCTCGGCAATCATGCTTTGGAAAAATCAACCGACCCGGTGTGAAGCACACATTTTCCTTTGCTTGATCAGGCTGATGCAAAAGCAAACCATTCCGCCATGTCCACTTAGAGTACGGGGTAAAGAAACCTTAGCCACTAATACCGAAATGCTTCTTGACTGTAAGCGCTATCGATCTCATATAATGTCTTACGATCCGCTAGTTGAGGCCTGGAACCAAGCCCTAGAGACTCTTATTAAATCTTCAGAAAAAGGTTTTGAACTGTTGTTTAATGATTATAACCAACGGGTACAGGGTCTCAATGACCGCCTTATTGCTAAGTTTGGGAACAGCTGGATGGATAAACTATGAAGACCAAAGAGACTGTAAGCCTATGCATGATCGTTAAAGATGAAGAAGACTGCCTTCTAGCCGCAATCCAAAGCGTCCAAGATTTAACAGATGAGGTTATTATTATTGATACGGGGAGTATCGACAGCACTCCCCAATTGGCTCTAGCAGCGGGAGCAAAACTATTTAAATTAGATTGGACGGCAGATTTCTCGTTGGCTAGGAACTTCGCCCTAAAACAAGCCTCCTCTGATTGGATCTTATTCCTAGACGCAGATGAAGTTCTTGAACCAATTGTCCCTGAAATCTTCAACAAACTCTTAAACAATGTCCATATTGAAGGGTATTTTCTGCGCATTAAAAATATTCTTGGCCCAACCTTGGGTGAATCCTACGATGAAGTTGTGCGTTTATTTCGAAATAGGCCAATTTACCAATTTGAGGGCGCAATCCATGAACAGATAGCCCCTTCTATTCTGAGAGCAAATAACGGCAGTAGTTTAGCTTCTGCCCTTCTCACTCTTAATCACTTTGGTTACCTAAGCAATCGTTTACAATCTAAAGAAAAATTTTCTCGAAATTGTAATATCCTTTTCGAGGAACTAGATAAGAATCCAAGCAATCCGTTTCTCCACTACTGCCTTGGGCTCGAATACTACCAACGGGACTTTATAACCGAAGGACTACAACACCTTACAAAAGCTATAACTCGCATGTCAGGTAACGAGGGTTATTTTGAAGATATTCTCCACAATATAGCGTTTGGCTATCTCCGTCTTGAGGAAACAATCAAATTAATTGACTTTTTAAGTCAAGCTATGGTTATGTACCCAGACCAATCGGATTTCCTTTTTCTTAGAGGAAACGCTTACCTTTCACAAGCGAATTACCATGAAGCAGCTGAGGATTTCAACCATCTCCTAGAGATTTTAGGGACTAGAACGAGTAAGTCTAATTCGGATAATGCAAAGAATATTTCCTATACCTTTTTAACACTCGCCCTTAAGGAAATCCAATTCTGTAGTTTAGCGCTAAAGAGACAAGCGCTAGAGCCTATGCATTCCAAAGCCAAGAACAAAATTAATGGTGCTTTGAAAGAAGCCTTCTTATTCTTTATCCAGCGAAAATAGTTTTCCATGAAGGGAGTCGAGAAGACATGAAGCATAAAGTTCTCATAGCTAGTCCAGTTAAACAAAAGGAAAAAATTCTATCTGAATTTTTAGATTCACTTTCCCACTTAAAGGCTAGCCAAGTTGAGCTTGATTTTACCTTTATTGATGACCATAATGACCACACTCTGCTTTCCCGCTTTGCCTTGGAACGACAGAATGTTCGAGTTTTCCCTGGTGCAACCGAGGGAGATTACCATTGTGACGAGTCAACCCATTATTGGCATGAAGATTTAATTTGGAAGGTTGCTCGCTATAAAGATTACTTTATTAAAATAGCCCTCGACGAAGGGTACGATTACCTATTTCTCGTCGACTCCGATCTCTACCTAGATCCCAATACCCTACCCCATTTGCTTTCTCTAAATAAGGATATTGTATCCGAAGTTTATTGGACACGTTGGAATCCCAAACTGATCCCTCTTCCTCAGGTCTGGATAAGGGATCAGTACACATTGTATGTGTCGAGCAGAGGGGAAGCTCTTAGTGAAGAGGAAATGAACAAACGGACCAAAGAATTTATTAAAATGCTTTCCCATCCAGGAACCTATAAAGTCGGCGGTTTAGGTGCCTGTACACTCATTAGTCGCACTGCCCTAGAACGAGGAGTATCATTTCAAGAAATATACAATTTAGGATTTACCGGTGAAGACCGTCATTTCTGTGTTCGGGCTGCAGCCTTAGGACTAGAGCTTTATGCAGACACGCATTACCCACCTTTTCATATTTATCGAGAGTCAGAACTTGAAAAACTGCAAGAGTATAAAGAAAACCTGGCTTGCGTCCACGAAGACACTGTCTTCGCACGTATTAGCCCTTCTTGCAGACACTGTCTTCGCACGGATTATTCATTCTGTCAGCTGCAGGCGCTGGCGGAAGACTCTGGTTGCTCTTTATACTCTGGCCATGGATGGTCAAGTGTCCCAGCAGATATGAATGGCGAGAAGGGATCTACCCCAAATTTAGGTAAAATTACTCTTGCAATGCTAGTCCGCAATGAATCTGGCCGCCACATAGAAATGGTACTAAAACAGGCTACCGAGTACATTGACCATGCCGTTATCTTAGACGATGCCAGTCAGGATAATACCACTCTGCTATGCCAAGAGATACTTCAACGAATTCCTTTAACTCTCCATTCGAATAAGGAACCTCTGTTTCATAACGAAATACTTCTACGAAAGCAACTTTGGGAAATGGCCATTAGTACGCAGCCAGAATGGATAATCATTTTAGACGCAGATGAAATGTTCGAACAAAACGCTCCGAAACAGCTGCGAGAGCTTTTAGCACAATCTTCAAATATCGATTACTATTCTTTTCGTCTCTTTGACATGTGGACAGAAACCCACTACCGAGATGATCTGCTTTGGCAAGCCCACAAATGGTATCGGCCTTTTATAGTTCGCTATATTCCCAAATTTCGTGCCGAATGGCAAGAAACCCCCCAACATTGCGGGAGATTTCCCAAAAACGTTATTGACCTACGCGGAGGAACAAGCCCTCTTCGCCTAAAACACCTGGGCTGGCTCAGACCCCATGACCGCTTGGATAAATATTACAGATATAAAAAGCTTGATCCCCATGGAACCTACGGCAATTTGGAACAATACCGATCAATCCTCGATCCCAACCCCACCCTAGTTCCATGGAAAAATAACTGAATATCACTTGTTCGCACCGCCATGCAAACGAGAACCCTCAATCGACCAGGCGACTGCACATGAAATGTGCTGCCTTGCCCAGACCCTGTTGCAAAAAAAGCATGCAAGAAGAACCGTCCTTAGTCCCCTCCGTTCCCTAGCCCAGGATGCAGTATAACACGAGCGCGACGTCTTTACGTAAGCAGAATCAGCAAACTTCCGTTAAAGCGAACAACCCCAATCGGGTAGGAGGCCTCATTATTGGTGTGTGATGTTGTACTCAGCAATCCGGCAGTACTTATCCTTACAGGAAAAGGTAATAAGGTACGCAGGGTTCCACTGATGAAAAACACTTTTACTTTATTGGAGCATTATATCCTGGAGAATTCCCTGGATAAACTCTGGAAAAGTGATTATCCTCTCTTTATTAATAAACAGCGTAACAAGCTCACAAAGGAAGGCGTGGCTTACATTATTTCTCAGTATGTTAGTTTAGCAAGAAGAATATCTACTATTGTGCCGGAGAAAGTGATGCCCCATATGTTTTGCCATTCGAAAAGCATGCACCTGCTATAGACTGATGTTAGCCTTATTTATATCCGAGACTTTCTCGGGCATGAGGATATTAAAACCACCGAGATTTATGCAAAATGTGATTCTGAGTTGAAACGCAAGGCTATTGAGAACGCCTATCCAGATTTAGTAGATAGTTATCTTCCTGATTGGAATAAAGATGCTGCATTACTTGACTGGCTTTCGAATCTTAAGTAGTCCAGATATTATGCAAAGTAAATTATGATGAATCACTTGAACCACGGTAGCTTTAGCGATTTACTTTGCATAATCGTCTAGTTAATCGCCATGCGTGGCGCACGACATGGGGTAGCGCACAAGGACGTGCGCTGCCGCCAATGCGCCAAGGATGGCGCTTTTGGCGGGAACCCCGCTCACCAAAGAAAGTAGCTTGAACGGGTAGTTTGCTCTGCTTCGTAAGACTGAGCGCTGTGTCATACAAGTCCCCCTTCTTAGTGTTTCTTCACCTTACTAAACGACTGGAAAAAATCATGCGCGAAGTTAGCTCCCTTTCCTATCACCAATCCAGTTGTAGCTATACCAATGATAGGGGTTGAGATCTTAACATTTAGCAGATCAAAAGCATTAATGTTGGTCTGAAAAGCAAGAAGTATTCCACATGCCAAACTCAATATTTCCAAAGTAAGGGGCCTAAATTTATCTGGGAACATGGGAATAGAGTAAACAATGTCTTTAAAAATCTCAACTAATTTTTCTACCACAACGGCTAATAAGAACACTAAAGCAAGCCCGTCCAAAACAATCTCCCCTCTATAGCTCCAACTTCCTCCTTTGTATATTCCATTATATTCCACACGGCTAATAGGGTTCTTTCAAAAGAACCCTTTCTCTAACCTTGAGATAACTAAGCAACCCAAATACCGTCCCTTGTCCCGTCTGTTCTCTGTCGTACAAGTCCCTAACACTGAGCCTGAAACCAAACTTGAAGAGGATTGGGGGATTGAGAACGACAAACTATACAGACATAACGTAGGAAACAACACGGGACTATAACTGCAAGCGCTCCTGGCAATATCTCACGTTCTGTATCATCTGGCACCCAGATTGCTCCATCTGGGCTGATATGTAATTGTACTGACACTCTTTCTGTCCCAATATTATGAACTGCAAAAGAATATACACTTACCTCAGAAACATCCTTAGGTTCGGATGCAGCAATGTCCTTAGAGGCAATAACCACTTCTGAGCTATGGATATACTTTTTTCTTGACATAATAATTTCTACTAAACCATCACTAGTAGAAGTAATAGGATTTCCATTACTCCCGTAAATTTTTACCCCATCATGAGTAGGCGTCAAATCCCGTAGTTCGGTCTTTGCCGATGTTCTTACATCAACCGGTATAGGAATAGGGCTAACCACCCTTACAGAGACAGGACTTTGAACCTTTCCTATGGAATCGACGTGACGGACGTATATTTGTCCTTTTTCATCAAGTTTTAGTGCTTGCTTGGGGTAGAGCCTCCATCCCTGAATTTCATGAACTACAATTATTCCCTCTCCTAGAATCCCAACCTCAATTCGAAGTCCAGTCACTCCTGCAGGCGTGGAAACAACTCGGGTATATGCTTCCGGTTCTGAACCTGGTCGCACAGTAAATAAATTTTGGCTCACCGCTCCAAGATATACTCGAATATAGCAAGGGACCCCCATCGGTTCTGCCTGAAGAACAACTAATATTTCCCATCGCTGCCCTTCTCCTGCAGGTATGATGACATCATTTCCTAGCGTGATCCCTGCTCCCGATCCAGAAGGATGAACAATCTTGATCGACCTTGGACCGTCTGGATTGCTACACCACTCCCACTTTGTTTCCTTATTTCCTCCCACTCTAACCCATCCATCTGGAAAATCCGAATTATATTCTTGACCTAATAGGAAATGACTATTATAGACCTGGTTTGTTTCAGTCACTTCCATCCACCTCGTATCAAAGTGTTCATAAATGCCTTTTCTCTAATCAATTAAGTTTCCTAAAGAAGGTGTAACACGTAATATGTATTTAACTTAAAGTGAAACGCGTCTACATAGCTTCCCAATGAGATTTTTAATATATTATGTTTAAAAAACTAATTTTGCGCCTGAACCCAAATTCTTAGTGTTGTTACATCATCCGCCCAATAAGATATCCTAGTATAGCGCAGAAAAACTCCAGGAGAGACAATAACTAACTTTTCGGAACCGACTTCTCTTTGCTCACCCTCTAACGCCCAATGAACGCCATCCGGACTTAGCTCTGCTTGTACATAAGCCGGCAGAGCTCCAAAATTATAAACTGCAAAAGAAAAGCGCGGCAATGCCGAAACATCGCGGGTTGTTGTCACTGACATTGTCTGCTTCGCAGTCACATCTTCAAGGCTTTCATGAAATCCATGGCCAAAGATTTCGACTTGAGCGCGACCACAACTTGATGTGGCTAAAGGAGCTTGACTACTTCCGCAAATTTGAACCCTGTCACGAGTCGGATTTAGGTTTCGTATATCAGCATCAATCTTTGCTTGAACAGTTACCGGAATCTTCAAGGGAATTGGCATAGCAAGCTGAATCGGCTTAATTATTTCTCCAATAGTTTGAATATGACTAATCGGCTGGATCTCTTTTTTTACTTTCTTCACTCGCCTCTTAATACGGTTAGGAGAAAGGGGATAGGCGATTAATTTATATATATATAAATGTCCCGCCCCTAATACTCCTGCTTCCAAACGCAGGCGCACAACATCTGAACCAGCACTAATATTTTGTTTCAAATGCTCCAGCTCTACCCCCAGCTTAAAACAAAATTCCCAAGGCATAGCTGCATCTCCGTTTGATCTAATGGGGTATATCCGTAAATAGGACTGCAATTCAGGCATACCACTTCTTAGGATTATTAATATCTGCCAATCCGATTTATTTTCTACGTTAAGAGAAGCCTCTAGTGTTTGAACAATACCTGCTCTAATAGCTGTAGAATTATTAATGTCCACAACGGGCGTTTCCAAAGGTTCATGCCTAAACCTCCAGCTCGTTTCATGATTTCCACCAATTTGAAGCCATCCCTCTGGAAAACTCGGGTGGGCTTTACTTTCTATGAGAAAATCTCCGTTTTGTACGCCATTGAACTTCTCTTTAAGAGCTCTTTCCATCTTTATAGACCTCCACCATCGAGTTATTAACAGTGCGCTGTCAACTTATCCTATCTATTAAACTCTAAAAATAGCACTCTTATGAATACAACTATGCAAATAATTCATTCCATTTCAAGGCTTTTTTTTAATTAAATTAATGTATAAAAACTAGTTATTTGTAATTTTCTTTTGATTTCGACACATACTTCCTATTACTCTCATATTATCCCAAAAACTGGGCATTGAATCTCGTCACAATTCGTGCTAAATTTGTCTTGTACAAGTTATCTAAAGAAACTAAAGACATTAGCGCAAAAACTTAAACCTCCCGACGGGGAGGTTTCTCTTTTTATCAGAAAGTTTAAGGGAAGGAATTAACTAGATGCTAATTCCTTCCCTTTGATACGTGGGCGTCATAACCACATTCCTTTTAGAATAACGGCGATTATTAATTTTTCATTGGAATTAACTTTACACTACCTTGAACTGCCAAACGATCGTCTTTAATGAGCAGTACCCCAGTAACCCCTGTGATCTTTGATGCAAATTCAAGAGTTCTTTCCAAATCGTCAACTGTCAGAATAAGGTTCCCACAGGCCGTTGCTACTGCATCCGCTAAGGCCACTGAAGGAGAGAGCACTACAACAGCATCGGCTTTGCCGAAGCTCAAGGAATGCCCCACTTTACCGGATGAAGTGCAAATCCCCAATGGGGTTTGGTCGGGTCGAATCTCAATTGCAACACGATTAGTGAGTGGTGAATCTCCTGCAAAGATCCCAACCTTACGAATACGACTAGTACGCATATATATATCTCCGCCGTTTTCCACAATCACATCACGTGAACGTTTCCCAATCGCTCTCCCAACCCACTCTGCCACCGCTCCAGCAACGGAGGCCATTGGCCCCACCCCGGCAAGACGGCCCGCTTCGGCCATAGTCTGAACTATCAAAGGGGCATCTGACAGAACCGGGTATGGAGTTAAGGCCTTCACAAAACCAGGGTCTCTCTGGACATAATCTTCAAGTGGCCCGCGACAAGCTCGAATCGTCTCTTCAACCCACTCTACCAGTTGAGTTGAAAACCGTTCTTTACGAACCCCAATATCCAAATCGGTTTCCTCAACAACCAATTGAAAATGCACCAGATCCTCCTGGCGGTGATGCTGCCGATAACTGCGTTCCGTGAAATTCAATTACAAACGAACCTCCATGGCCCGCATGGGGCAAACTTTTGTGCAAAGTAAGCAGACAATGCATTGATCTCCATCAAAGTGAACTTCCATAGACGGGCGTTCCATATATAAAGCACCCGTGGGACAAATACCTGTACACGCTCCACACATTACGCACTTTTCTTCATTACGCACAATTCCTTGGTTTAAGTCCTGCACCGAAATCCCCAAACTGCGTAAATAATTTAGTCCTTCCTCATTTCGCTCTCCGCTTACTTCCAAGACCATCGTACCTTCTTTTTGAGGGTTGACGTCAGCTTTTACAATATTAACCACCAAATCGTAGTCTTTAACCAAACGATAAACAATCGGTTTAACCGAGCTATCTGTCCCAAAACGCAAAACTATTCTCTTCGGTGACATTAAATCAATCCTCCTTTAAACTGTGGGCGATTACGCCATCAGCGGGTGAGGGTAGTGTCTTGACAGGTTCTGTCAGCTCAAATTCACCTTTTTGAATCCACTCTTTCAGGGTGGAAGCAATCTCACGAGCCCGAGGCATACTTGACAAAGGTGCTGTGAGAACTTCCTTGCCATTAACCTTGATCTTGCCACTCTTTAGGTCTGCATAACTGACATACCCTAGATTACCCGGTGTAAACGAGGGATACGCTTCCCCATAGTCGACAACGGGAGCAAATAATTCTTCATCCTTCAAAGCTGCGTACCGGGCGATTTCTTCATTAAGAATTGGGATGGGCACGCCAATCCCTACACTTAGCGTTGCACCATAACCAAGAAAGCTGGTTCCGACAAGCCACCTTGGACTCATTTGCTTCAAATCCCCAGTGACAGCAAGAGTCCCTCCTGCCCCGCTAAGTTCTTGACCCTCGATATTCATCATCGAAGGGAAATGTTGTGTACCGTTCCAAGCGACATAACCAATGCCACCGCCGAGAAAGATCTTCGTTCCCACTCCAATCGTTTTAAAATGAGGATCCTTTAGAAGCGGGCTCAGTTGTCCTGACGTAGAATAGTTGGCATTCCCTAAATGAGGTTTGATCATCCCCATATACGTATAAATAACACGATCGGTTAAGTTTACAGCACAATTATAATTCTGATAGGCATTCCTAGGATTATAAAGGATAGCCTCATTGATCTCATCCAATGTAATCGTGGTTTCCAAATTGCGCCGTGGGTAACAGTCAGTACCATATCCCAAAGCTTTTAATTTAACTGGTTTGCGTGCTACGAGATCTTGAATAACATGGCCCCCACCGTACCTGAATTCTCCCGGATAGTTACTATTCAATGGATCATCTTCCTGTAATTCAGCTGCTCCAATAAAGGCGTCTACTGCTGCTATGCCCGTATAGGCAGCTACGCCATTTAACCATACTTTCTGCATTTTCATCCGTGGTTTTGTGTGACCAAAACTTAAAAAGGCACCTGAGGAACACATTGGGGCAAAGGTTCCAGTTGTTACCACGTCGACTTCTTGAGCTGCTTTGGAGAGACCTTTTTCCTCCACCAGCGCAATGAGTTCCTCCGCAGTCATAACGACTGCTTTTCCCGCTTTAATCTTAGCATTGATCTCTGCGTAGGTCTTTTGAACACTCATGAATTTCTCCACCTCCCAATTTGTACTCTCTTCTAAAGGTACATAAGAAACTTTCTTCAGATGGAGTTTCCAACTCCAGTCTGAAGTTTAATTGAACTTACCCAGGTGCTTACCGCCACTAAACTTTCAAATAATCAACTCAAAACTTCTACTGATGGTTAATATAGAAAAGGCCTCTTCCAAGATAGAAGAGGCCAAGATTACGCGAAAATCGACACTCCTCTTATCTGCCAGAAGAATTCTCTTCTGCAAGAATTAGCACCATGCTTGTGCAAGCCAAAACATAGCGTGCAAAGCGGGTTGCCGGGTTTCATTGGGCTAGTCCCTCCACCACTCCGGATAAGAGCATAAAGTATTCAATTCATTACGCTGAGTCTAACATCTGTCTTATATCATGTCAATATGAAATTTTAGTATATCAAAACAGCCAAGCTTGCTAAGGCGGCCGCCTTAGTCGCATTGATAGAACAAGGCCATGGATGGCCGGGTGTCCCTGTAGCCAAGACCCGAACAGTTAGAGCGCCGCCATGGTTATCCTTTCTGCCCTAGTATAAAAAAGTGTCAGGATAAGCCGTGATAACGTAATCTAAAGAAAACGACTTTCGTAGGAGGTTGAGTTTTGTATGATTAGACCAACCCAACTTGCACCAGACTTTGAAGCTGAGGCATACCACTTAGGTAATAAAGTGACAATCCGACTCACCGATTTCAAAAACCAATGGGTTCTCTTATTTTTCTACGCAGGCGATTTTACATTTGTTTGACCTACTGAATTGGCGGCCGTGGCTGCCCGTTATGAGACGTTTCAGAATCTTGGAGTCCAGGTTTTAGGGATTAGTACTGATAGTGTCTATTCCCATAAAATCTTTGCAGAAACATCACCCTCTGCTCGCACTGTGCAATATCCGCTACTATCTGACCGTACCCATGACATTTCTCATCAATATGGTGTTCTCAGAGAAGAATTAGGATTTCCATTCCGAGCAACCTTTGTTATTGGTGCAGATCGCAAAGTGAAATATGCCTGCCTCTATCCTCCGGAAGTTGGGCGCAACATCGCTGAAATTATCCGCATTATTCAGGGACTACTTTATGAAGAAGCATCAGGTTTAGGTGTGCCAGCTTACTGGCAACCAGGAATGCAGGGAATCTCAAAAGACTTCAAATTCACCGGAAAAATTTAATCTCCAAGCATGATTATCAATACTCAGGGTATCCTAAATGTATTCCAACTTGAAGGAGGAAGACGATGGATCAGCCCAAACCGAGTAAGCGACCATTTCCCAAACGCGAAGAGCTACCTAATAGCCATCAACCAGATCTGGACGGGCGAACGGATTATGGGCGAGATGAAGAAACAACGCATAAAGGGTGAGGCGTATATACCTAAACGTAGGGAAACCTCAGGAATTTTAGTATAGAAAAGGAGGTACTTTGATATGTCAAATAAAGGGGCAGACAAAACGCAAACAGGGAAACCAGACAGAGGGAAGAACTCTCCGTTCAAGAAAAAAACTCCTCAAAGCCGGGCATAAGCCCGGCTTTTTCTTAGAAAGGATTTCATCAAAGAAAGCTTTCTGATATAATATAAAGGAGTATACATAATTTTGAAAAGGATTTTTCTAATTCTTTTCAAATATTGTCAGTATTAACATTAAATCTTAGAAATTAAAGGCGGTATTCTATGAAAAAAATCGAGGCAATTATTAGGCCAGAAAAACTCAATGATGTTAAGGACGCTCTATCTGACATTGGTGTAAAAGGGATGACTGTGTCTAATGTTTTGGGCTTTGGAAATCAGAAAGGATACACTCAAATTTACCGTGGTCAAGAAATCGTGACAAAGCTTTTACCAAAGATCAAACTTGAAGTAGTTATTTCTAACGAAAAAGTTGATGAGGTCATTTCTGTCATTACTAATACCTCAAAAACCGGAAAATTTGGCGATGGTAAAATTTTTGTATTTGATGTAATGGATACGATTCGTATCAGAACAGGTGAACGCGGAGACGATGCTGTTTAAATAGAAATGCTCTCGCTAAGCTCAAAGTCCGGATAGGCGGTCTCCCTATGTTGAGTTAAATCTAATCCATTAACTTGCTCATCATCCGTTGCACGAAGTGGAGTAAATATAGCTATTGCCTTCAAAACTAAATATGTCATTATACCTGTAAATAAGTACGTTGCGACAACTGCAAGTAGTTGGATTAAAACAGGGTGGATTCCTCCTCCATTAATCAAACCATTTTTACCTTGTGGATTAAGACTTAGATCCGCGAAAATCCCTGTAGCTATCGTACCCCAGGTCCCTCCGATACCATGGATCCCAAAGACATCCAAAGCATCGTCATATCCCAGCTTGGCCTTAAGAACACTTACAGCTAAATAACACACTCCTCCGGCGATAAACCCGATAAGGAGCGAACTACCCGTTGAGACATATCCTGCTGCCGGTGTTATTGCTACCAACGCAGCAATAATGCCGCTAACAGCACCAAAAACTGTTATTTGGCGACGATGAAGCCATTCGAATAGAGACCACCCTATCATACCAGCAGCTCCAGCTATCTGAGTTGTCGCAAGAGCAAGCACTGCCACGCCATTTGCTCCCATCGCCCCTCCTGCGTTAAAGCCAAACCAGCCAAACCACAACAATCCGCCTCCAAAAAGTACGTTTGGCATATGATGTGGGATGTTCCACTCGTATCCAACTTTTAATCGTTTGCCTACCACAAACGCCGCAACCAAACCCGACACGCCAGAAGCCATTTCTACAACAGAACCACCGGCGAAATCCATAACACCAAGGTTACGTAGCCATCCACCGACTCCCCAAACCCAATGAGCCAGTGGTATATATACAAAGGTACTCCAAAAGATTATGAACAGAATAAATGCAGGAAAGCGCATTCTTTCAGCAGTTGCTCCGCTGATAACCGCCGGTGTTATAATCGCAAACATCAGTTGGAACAAGAAAAATAACAAATGTGGAATAGTCGGTGCATAATCCGGGTTAGGCGAAAGTCCAACACCTTTAAGTGCCGTCCAATCAAAGCTACCTATTAAATGACCGTGGTCTGGTCCAAAAGCTAAAGAGTATCCAAAGAGTACCCAAATTACCGTGACCACACCTATGGCAGCAAAACTTTGCATCATAATAGACAGAACATTTCTCTTTCTGACCATTCCTCCATAGAATAAGGCAAGTCCAGGCGTCATTAGAAAGACCAAGATAGTACATAAGAATACAAAAGAAACATCCCCTGGGTTTAAAACCGTCATAATATTCCCCCTTTTTTCATAAAAAAAACGAAACTCTAAAAAGCGTAGTTAAATAACTTAAAACGCTTTTCAGAGCTCCGTTGCTCTACTTGATTGCTACAAGTAATCTAATTATAGTTTCCCGAGACTAATATGTCTAGAGTTCTCAAGCATAATACAGTATACAAGTTGCAATTAGTAGATGCACGTGATTAAAATATTTTCTCTATAGTTTCCCTTTTTACTTTTCTTTAAAATATGCGCATTTCTCTTTACGGCACCCATGAGGGTGCCTTTCAATATCTGTGCAGCTTAGTTGTTGCTGGTTGTTTTCTAAAGCCACATTCAAAATCTCCTTAACAAGATAGGTTGCTTCTTGTAAAGACTGCCTCACAAAGTTTTTACAACAACACGGGCCAGTTTCACTTGCAATTACACTCACTATTTTAGCGACAACTCGCATCGTTTGAGCAGTTTCCTGATCCTTTGGGCAAGCTGCATTTAAGACAACACTGAAACAAGCCCCGATTGCTGGTGCTATGCCACACACTCCCGTCAAACCACAGTAACCGCCAATAGCTTGCCGTTTAGTTCTGTTTAATACTTCCACAACTTGATCGTCGGTCACCGTATAACTTCCTTCGTTTCTAATAGCTGAGATTAAGGCACCTGCAGCTACCCAAGCATTTTCACAGCCCAACATGGGTACTTTGTCCTTATACCCCATAAGGATTTCAGCAATTTCCAGGGGGTTTGCAGTCCGACTTTTCAATACATAGTCTCTAACGATCTCGAAACAACCTTTCCCGTGGCAATCATCGCAAACGTAATGTCCGTTTGAACAACAAATGTTGCCTGTCTCCATTTTGCCACAATCGTAGCATGCTAGCTCTTTGCCCTTACTAAAATAGTCCAACTGACTCCCACAGACTTGGCAATTTTCCGTATTAGTCTGTTCTACCTTTGCCTCGGAGTGCAACCCGGCACTCGATGAAGATTCTCAGCAACCGGATGTTGCCACTGGTTTATTGACAAAATCCAACACTACTTCTCCCTCCTTCTTTATTGTCTGATTTATATTAATGGAATCCGAACAGGTAGCACTACTAAGATTGGGAACCATGATCACTCACTAAATTAATTCTAACATGTTCGATCCTCTTTTTGTGATGTACCGTACCAAATGGTCAAAATTAAAAGCAGGCTATTTGCCTGCTTAAACTTAACTTAGATACTTTGCAACCGCTGCAGCCGTATCGTATTTATTGTATCCTGAGAGTAAAACTTCATTTGGATGGCTTGCTGTCGGTCCGCCAATAATGATTAATTTTTTAGCGTTCATGGCCTCCTTCGGTACTGAATGATCAGCAGGTCGTATGAAGATTGCACAATTATCGTTCTTAGCAGCTACATCTGTCCCTGCCCAATAATCCTCTTTAGTGTATAATAAAACTGCTACTTCTAACATATCTTTATCTCCTTCCTTATATTGGATCCCAAAGAAATCGCAAATTCCTTTAGTATGAGCGACCGCAAGCGCCTTACGGAAATCAGGATCCCTTAGCTTCACTGCATCCATTGCAGTGTCGATAAATCCATTTTCAGTGAGAATTGCGGGCATGCTTGTTTCCTTGAGCACCAAAACATTCTGTGTTTTTACTCCTCGATTCGCCCAATTTCCTATTTCAACAAGATAAGGCAAAACCTGGTTGGCTGCTTTTTCCGCTTGCCCACCTAAACCGATGACTAAAACTTCTTCCCCGGTTCCCATACCGGAGTTAACATGAATTGCCACAAACAAGTCAACCGTGTTCTTCTCAGCAATGTCCACACGAGCCATAAGTTCGCTATTAAGATCTCCTTCTAAGTGACCAGGAGCATAGTCACCATCACGAGTTAAGATTGTACTTATACCGTTGTTCTCAAGCATCGGTTTTAGTTTGAGACATACATCCAGCGTAATGTCTTTTTCTTGCAAACCGTTACCAACAGCACCTGGGTCATAACCACCATGCCCAGGATCGAGACAAACTTTCATGTTAATCCCCCTTCTTCTCTATATATTCAGAGTGATTGGACAGGGTTACCATTAACAGTTGTTGAAACGATTGGCGTTTTATAGAAAATAGAAAAAAGGCCCAACCATTTCTGGCGGGCCAAGAGGAAAGAGATTTGAGGATTGAGAGTATAAGAAATAATTCAGAAAGAGTATTGAACTTGAACTATGATACTGCAAGATTGATGCCAATAATCAAATGCGTTGATATTTTATCCACAACTCTACTTCTAACTCATTAGAAGCCGCTATACGTTCGTAAAGATTCCCTTTTTATTCGTTTTTTCGATTGTCATAGTTTAGTTTCATTTTAGTCTGATTTAGTATGATACACTTTACTCTGCAGATGTGTTCCATTTTAGACCACATTTCTTGCAATTTTTAGTATTATAGAATAGAAATAAGGCGCATCTATGCCTAAAAAATAAAATTATGTCGGAATATTCTCGCAGTACGAGGACAGACAAGCTGACTTATCATAAATTTATAAGAGGTTCTTTCGCTAATTTTCGTGCAGGAAATTCCTTTTTCTCGTAGAATCTTGTATAATTAGAGGTGATATTTTTTGAATGTGCAATATCTTATGATTCCCGTCTCAGATGAAAAACGTCTCCGTCTCACCTATGTTTGTAATAAACTAGGTATCACAATTGAACATTTTTTTGACACTGCGCTTCGCGAAGGAGAAATGGAGATACTTAGCAATGAGGCACTAAGACCAGGTGGTGCATTCTGGAACGAGGATGACCAAACAAAGGGCACTGAATAAAACTCTTCTTTAATTATAATCAATACGTAGTTACTCTTAGTGTATATTCCAAAGAAGAAAGAGCGAAGCCGCCTTTAACGTGGTTTCGCTCATTAATTCGCTTAGAAGTAGTAGCTTTAGTAGCTTTGCTAGCATTACAACACTTTAAACAACTTTACTTTCTGGTTATCGTTCTTGTCAAAGAAAGGAATGAAATATTATGTTAACTCCGTATGCAGTAATTGATATGGACTATCTAGAAAAAAATATTGGAACTATGGCAGACATAACCAGCAGATTGGAAATAAATTTAAGACCCCACTTTAAAACTCATAAATCACCCCTTATAGCTCAGAAGCAAATAGCTGCCGGAGCTATTGGAATTACCTGTGCAACACTAGGGGAAGCAGAAATAGCCGTAAATAATGGACTTAAGGATATTTTGATCTCTAGAGAGATCGTTGGCACTGGTAAATTATCGCTCTTAGCTGGCCTAGCCCGTCATGCTGACTTGAAAGTAGTAGTTGACGATCCCTATCAGGTCACCCAGCTTAGTGCTGCTTTAGCAGAATCGCCTGTCAAGCTGGGAGTTTTGATTGAGATTAATATTGGTCAGAACCGATGTGGAATAGATCCAGGTAATTTAACGGCCATAATTGACTTGATAAAGTTGATAAATCAACACCCCAAGCTCACTTTCTTAGGTTTTCAAGGTTATGAAGGCCACTTGGTACTCCACCCCAACGAAGATGAACGGACCACTCAAGTCGAGGAAGCCAATGCTAACCTAATGAACGTCGTCAAAGCAGTCGCAGAAGCAGGCTATCCAGCCAAAATCGTGACCGGCGGTGGAACCGGAACAACCCTGATCACTGGGAAAATTGAAGGAATGACTGAAATTCAGCCCGGAACTTATGCCACAATGGACGCTACTTATAGTAAAATTATGGGCCTTTTTTTTGCACCTGCTCTAAAAATTGTAACAACTATAATCAGTAAACCATCGGCTGAGCGACTAATCGTTGACGCTGGAAGCAAAGCAATCAGTACCGATTATGGCCCACCGGAAATCATCGGACATTCCGACTGGGTTTATCAATGCATCGGAGATGAATACGGAATTTTACGCCATGTGAACGGCCAACCCATAGCCGGAAACATCGGGGATGAAATCAGTCTCTATCCTGCTCACGGCTGCACAACTATTAATCTTTATGATAAAATTCACGGTTTTCGTAACGGCATTCTGGAAATAGTAATGCCAATCGGACGGGGCAAATCATTCTAATTTTCTTGAGTCAGAAAGGAGTCTATTAAATACGACTCCTTTCTAATGATGGTTATAAAGAAAACTTGGCTGGCGCCCGAAGACACTGTCTTCGCACGAATTACCCTTCTCGCAGCTTTGCGCAGGCGGCCGCCTTAGTTGCACTTATGCTTCCAGACGAAGACACTGTCTTCGCACGAATTAGCATTCTTGCAGTATACAAACGAAGTTTATACTTTCTGACTAGTACAAAAAAGCCTCACACTTTGTGTGAGGCAAAAATCTCAAAGAATTCGTATTTTACAACACCACTTTGGTTAGGCTGAATGATGTCTACCGCTGCCAGCATGAAAAGCCTCATCTTGCTTATTAGTTCTTCTAGAAATAAAAACACCTACCAAAATAACAGTCACCGCAAAAGCCAGCGGAATTATCCACGATGTCCAGTTAAAGGCACTTAAAAACGGTTCAATCTTTTTATCTGAAATGGCCATTTCTCCTGCAGTCCAACCCAAAATCCCTGCACCAATTATAATAGTTATTGGCCACCTTTTCATCAAAAGGCTGATTAATTTGCTTCCCCAGATAACAATTGGTATACTCATTACTAAGCCTACAATTATCAAAATCATATTTCCATTAGCTACTCCGGCAATTGCTACAACATTGTCCAGACTCATCACTAAATCGGCGACTATGATCGTTTGGACAGCACCCCATAGACTGTCCTTTGCTTCAATTTCCCCATTACTTTCTTCATCAGCTATCAATTTTACAGCGATCCAGAAAAGAAGCAATCCTCCGATTAACTTCAGAAATGGTATTTGCAGTAAATATACAGCAATAAACGTTAAAATAATCCTCAAAACAACTGCTCCACCACTTCCCAATAAAATAGCCATTTTTTGATGTTTGGGAGGTAGTTCTCGACTGGCTAGAGCAATGACGAGCGCGTTATCACCACTTAATAGAATATTTACGGCAAAAATACTTAATAGTGTTACTAATAAAACCATCATAATCCTCCCTCTCTTCACGTTTGCAAAACGCTTTGGATATCTGCAACTTCAGTTACATTTCTCTAAATCGACAAGAAATCTAAGAAGTACTGCCGGATTGCGATGGATGATTAGCCTTGGCAAATGTATCTTCATTATATGAGCTCGTCCAACTTGGATATGCCTTTCAATATACATCACAAGTCGGACGAGTTGAATAGTTGATCTTGTACACCATAAATTGAGAAATGATCATGAATTGTATGCAACGTTAGTAAATGAAAACTACATTATCAATATAGCCACGATAGTAGTTGCCGCTAATCCTAACATAACAGGGAAGAAATTTTTTCTAGCAAGTTCAATAGGATTAACTCCTGCAATTGCTGCAACGGGGATTAAGCCCCAAGGAATAATTGTACCGCCACCAGTCCACACTCCTGCGATTTGCCCTAAGGCAGCCAAAGTTGCCTTATCAACGGCTATTGCTTTACTAAAAGTCGCTGCAACACTACCCACCAAAGGTAATGGCGAGAATCCAGAGCCATCGAGACCGACCACCATACCAGTAATTAAATTTACAATAGCAACAAAGACCTTATTCAATGGAACAGCTTGAGAAAGAGCAATACCGAAGTCTTCTAAATACCCTGTTGCCGTATCTAAACTGAGAATAGATTTGGCTAAATCACCTTTACCAAGGAAGAAGAATCCTGCGATAATAATTACTGGTGCAAAAATCTTGATACCAAATATAAATCCATCTCTGATATAGTCAGTAGTTTTCTCTAGTCCTTCCCAACCGTACTTTAGCATGGTGCCTACTGCTAAAATTAAAACTGCTGTAGCTCCCAAAAGAGCGGTTGCATCTCCACCTCTAAGCTGCAAAACCCACATTGCGATAATATCAGCTAAGAAGGCTAATGGAGTAACTGTAGCTAAGAAATACGATACCCAATCAAGATCTCTCGTTACTTCTTTAGATAAAAAAGCATCACGCTCAAGCCTCAATGCTTCCGGGTTCTTTTTCATATCCTTCTTTATCATGATAAATGCAGTAATTGTGGTAACAAGACCCATGGTAATAATTAATGGTACACTAGCAGACATGATCGGACCAGGGTCAGTGAAACCAGCTGCTTTCGCAGTAATTGTCGGAGCTCCTTGAATAATATAGTCTGTTGACAAGCCTATCCCATGACCAAATAAGTTCATAGCCACTGCCGCACCCATAACCGGAAGTCCCGCTCTAACTGCTACAGGAAGCATTACCGCTCCAATTAAAGCCGTAGCAGGAGATGGCCAGAAAAACCATGATGCAAACAACATCGAAAAACCTAACACCCAAAAGGCAATATCCGCATTTACCATTAGTTTGGCTGCAGGTCTCATAACTAAGTAATCGGATCCTGTGTCACTCAATAATTTTGATAAAGCTACAATTAAGGAAATTACTACAATAATTCCCCAAAATTCATTACCTGCAACAATTAAAGCATTATAGACGGTCGTAACTGCACCTACAATAGTATGTTTGACTGCAAATCCGACAGTCAGTAATCCAAGTATACAAGGAATTAGAGGATCTTTCCGAAGGGCCATGACAACGATTACGACCAATACCCAAAAAAGGAATAACCAATGAACTGATGTTAACGTTACTGGCATGTATACTCTCCTCCTTAACATTCTTATCACACAAATAGTTTTTACTTCGAGAAGACAATTTATTCGAACTTTGCTTTCCAGATTATACTTCATAAATAAATTGAAACTTCAATAAGCACAACTTCCGAATCAGGTTTTTGAAAAAATTGTTGTTGCAAGTATAGATTCGCTTATTTATTGCCATTTTATTAGTGAGATTAATGCTAAGGAGGTATAACTATGAAATTGGTAGAGTTAAAACAGCAAGTAGATGATCTTGTCAACAAGAATTTAGGTAACTTGGAAGTTGTAGATGAAAATAGAATAGCTTTTGAGCAAGTCATCATCGATCATGACCAAGGAGAAGACGTAGCATTAATAAGCCATGGGCTTAATCCAGTTTAAGGAAAAACTCGCTAAGCTCGATGATTCGTAGTCTGGAGTGACCGAATCATTTTAATGGGTTACACAAACGCCTAAGACCAAGTGTTTTAGGCGTTTTAATTTTATTGTAATACACCATCTCCATTTTCTAGTTAATTTAAAATTAACAACAGTCTTGGCAACCAAAGGGTTCACTAAAAAACCTGTTTATAAGATTCTACCACAATCTCCTCCTTTCATTTTTAGTTATTTTAACTCGATCATTTTTTTATGATAACTAAAAATAAAATAAATTCAGTTATCATAATACAGATTACTACTCATCACAGATGAGCAGTAATTAGCTAAAGTATATGCACTTTTATTATATTGCACAATCGCTGATTTTCCGGTGAATTTGGTTATAACAGTCTTTGGGCAGTGTTAAGCTCGCTTATTCGATAAATTTCTTATTTTATCTTTATTTATCCCTTTTTATCATTTCATACCGACTTTATTCTGACAATGCTTAGTTATCTTTTTGAATATGGCGTCAATGGGTTTAGTAGATTGTAAATACACAATAAATAGACTAGGGGCGTAAATTTTCTTACGCCCCATTTTGAACTTAGCAACTTTGCTTTTTCAATGCCTCTAATCAACAACAGTAACAACTTCAGATGCACGTTCTGAACCGCGCTGGGTCATTTCAGTATCAGTGATGGTATTATTTTGGACACCGTTTGTTACGGCTCCCACAGTAGGTTTTTTGGTCACATTTGTTGTCTCAAACTTATTGTATCCCATTGCATTACCCTCCTTCAAAATCCTTGAACAACATAACTATTATCCCTCACAGTAAATAATAAAATGCCCGGTAAAAACTTCCTCATTTCAAACAACCACAGGCTAAGATAACGCTAGCCAATCCCAAACAATCGTCTTGGACAACATCAAATACAGGGATTTTAGCCGCTTTAGCAACTAGCTCTTTCAGCTCTGAACGTTCGACATAGGCCGGCTCGTAATTATTTGTTTCGTACCGGTACTGAGGGTAAAACGGATTCACAGTGATGGCCAACAAAGGCAAAGGATTGCGATAAACGACTGAACTTCCCGCTTCCCTTATCTTAAGTAAAAACTCATGAATAAGACTGGGTTCATTGGGGATCAAAATCTTGGTCGGATCTTGCAGTACCCAGAGCATTACTGAAGCAAAAGGAATCTCCATCAATCGCCTCAGACACGATGGAGTGATTAAACCAGGGCAATAAAGCCCTACTGCCTGTTGTGCAACTCGTTCCAAAGGCTCAAGCTCACCTGGTTCAAGTAACGATTGAGTCGTTGCGGCTAGAATTTTATGATTCTTTCCCCATACTACCGTAGTGCCCGCATTTAATAACCCTTCTCGGACGAGATCCTGAGTCACGGGCAGGTAGTTACAAGCTTCAGCTAGATACTGAGCATCGAAAGCGACCTGTTGACTGTCAGGCTTATACGAGGCACCAGTGGCCAGAATAAGTCCGTCGGTTTCAACCATCGGTGCCATCCTATTTAAGGCTCCGTCCACAATGATTAATTCAGCACCGTGACGGTATAACCATTCACGAACTGTACGCAGATGTCGGGTCTGATTTGGCCCTGCGGTGACGACCAACCCTTCCCTTTCCACTTTAGCACATACCAATTTCCCCAATGGCGTCGGAATAGGGAGAGTCTCGATCACGCTGAGCTTAGCGCTGCTAACTTCCAGACAACGTGCGGCGGTCACCACTAAAACGCCACGGGGAACAAATAAACGAGGTTTGGGCAATCCTGTGACATTGTCCACGGATTCTCCGTCGTACCCAATACTAGTCAGGCCCAAATTAATTCTTTGCAAAGTGAAATAATTGAGCAAAGAAATTGTGGTTGTTGTTTTGCCCGTATTTTTAGCAGTTCCGGAAATTCCCAGTATTAACTGCCTGTGACTCATTGTTTTACGACAGTGTCCCTGCCGCTGCGTCCTGGATAGGCACCGTCTTCTCGGCTGCCCAAAACACCATCGTACAGGGCCTGGACAAAATCACCCTTAGCCACAACATCTGTCAAAACTTTATCAATACCCGTTACAATTTCGTCACGCCAAATTTCCATCTGTTTCGTCTGGGCAATCGTTGTATGGCCATAGAATCGTAAGGCTTCTGCCACTGCTCTCAAGGTGTCTATTTTAGAAGGCACGGTAATGGGACCACCAGAATAAGCCTCATCAGCTGAGGCAATTGTAACGGCATCAACTTCTAGCATTGATGCCAAAACTGCATGCATAGCTGTACTGGCCGATGATTGTACTCTGTCTTCCGTCTGAGTTAAGAAGCCAACTGGAGCACCCGGCCAGATCGGAGCCTCGACAATTTCCTTGAGAGCCATTATTTTGGCGGCATTAAACTCTACGTAATTGTCAGTCATTTGCCCGCCCACCATAACCTCTGGCGACTTGCAGAAAAGTGGCTGTAGAATTGGTTTGCCGCCTAGGCGAACGCCTAAGGCAGCCGTGATTAACATTCCGGCAAAGGCCTTAAAGGCGGGAACACCACACAATTCTTCGTTTGTCACGACATCAAACGGCATACCATATTTGACTGCAAAACGGATGGCTGCGATTGCGTCAACAGTAAGACGGGCGGGATCAGTGCCGGCCCCAAGAGAGCCGTAACAGATATTGATCTTGGTCAAATCTGCGCCAATCTTCCCGGCAAGTACTACAGTTTCCGGAGTATTCAGACCGCGGTGAGCCCTAATCTGCCACAGAGTGCTTTCTTCCAAGGCTCGTTTGATTCGGTTAAGATTAGCCGGAGTCAGAACCGTTCCATCCTCTTCATGGGTCAAGAAACCATCTAAAAGCCCTTCCGTGCGCGCTCCCCAGGAAGGATCGAAATGCACAACACCATCAGCACCCCAAGCTTCACTAACCTTAATATGACCAATATCCATAAACGGACAGCCTGTACCATATTGGTTGAAAACAAGGGGTTTCGCCCGTGCCGAAAGCTGCGGAACTTTCATGGTCTCTATTGTCCGAGCGACATAATCCTCGAGACCTACCACCTCTTCCTTGCTAAAGCGCCGGGTCTTGGAATGCAAGACTCCGTTCTCATAGAAGTTACGCACCATCTCGTCGCTGTGCTTAACATACTCTCGCTCGAACTTCGCCATCGGCTCATAATCACGCCAGCGATGAACATCCCAAAGCTCATCCCTGATTTCAGCCCGCCGTACACCGGGGGAGGTTTTGCCTTGAGCCCAAGTCAAAATCATGTCGGTGATCCGATCGAGTTTTTCTTTTATCCCTTGATGACGATAAGCGTAACTATAGCCTATGGTAAAGTCCGTCTTATGTTTAATCGTCCGCTGTTTGGCTTCAACATATTCCCTGTCCTCAACAAAGGCCACAGCTTCCTCCACAGTGGTACCTGGACCGAACCCGGCATCAAACCCAAGCTCAGCCGCCAGCTCAGGTCGAATGGCCATCCCACCAATGCCAACCTTGACTCGCTCTCGGATGCCTGCTGCATCGAGCAGGTCAACAAAACGGGCTAGAATTTCCGCTACTCCGTAACCTAAGGTACGGCTCACTAAGACAGTGTTCACGCTGGACTTGGCAATCTCCTGAATAACTTCTTCCACTGGCAAATCGGGAGGCAGAAGGATCGTCTCATGCCCTGCTTCTTCCAATCCCCGGCGGACCATTTTCAAACCAACATCATGAACGGGATCAAGCGGAATTAACATAATTTTCTGTTTGTTCATGACATCGAATCCTCCTTGTCCAGCGGTTTTAACCAGCCATAATAGTCCCCTGAACGGTGGACATACGCCCTGGCACGAATCCGTGATCCTGGGCCTTGGAATTGGCTGAAGACGATGTCTACATCGTTAAATCCCCAATCTTTCAACAATTGGATGATCAGTTTACGGCCTTCCTCTTCACTACTGCAGACGATGAATGTTTCAATATCAAGTCCATCCATAATCCGATCCAGAATCCTAGGCACGAGTCATCCCCTCCTGCTGTTTGGGTTTTAAGCTTAGACCAGTTTCTTAGCAAAAATTTTGCCCATTCCCGACTCTTCAACTTTGCTGTGAATAGCATCAGCATCCGTGCTGTATAAGCCCTTGTCTTGCATCCGTTTAAAGTAAACTGAACCTGAGAAAGTATATTTCTTGCCAAGTCCTTCGGGAGTCTTAACTTGCTCCTTGACATGGGCAATGGCATCGCCTATCGCCAAACTCTCAGGAACTATAACTAACTCCAGGCCTGCAACGTAACGTACGGCGTTGGTCCCAGCCAAGCCTCCCGTGACAACGGCTTCGGTATGGCCCACGAGTGGACCAGCCTTTTCTCCAGCGCAGAACAGATTGTCCACTCCGTCGACATGTAAGGCATTATCACGAGGAGACATTGCCATATAACGGACAGAGTTACCCAAGTCCCCGGCATAAGGATCCTCGTACCGAGCGTTTTCAAAACCAGGAATCTGGCGTAACATATCCAATGGATAATAGGCGGCCATTAACTTGGCGTGATCGGTATCCAAAAGAATGATGTTATCTGCAAACTCCTGCAAAGCGTACTGTTGGCAAGCCTTCTTGCCTAAACTTTCCGAACTCTTACGGAGATGTTCAGGAATTGGAACTACACAAACGCCCGTGCTGTTGAGAGTATTCCTAACGTCTTCACTTAACGACTCTTTCAAGAGTTTGCAGGAACCACTCATCGCACCCACTTGACCATCGGGCTTCTTACCGACGTATTCTTCGACACCGGCTTTAGCTGCTAAACTGACACGTCCGCCATAACTGTGACAACGGATAACACACATTCCACAGCCATTGCCATATTTGTTGCAATTTGCATAAGGCCCGGCGCTTCCGGTCGTATCCAGAAAGACGTCCCCACCAATTTTTTCACCGGAATCCAGAATCACTTCCACAATTTTTTTGCCATCCATTACAACGTCTTTGACACGGCTCTTCATTCTCAACTGAACGCCTTTTGCCTCCAACATTTTCTTGATAGCAGGTTCGATCTTCGCCACACTATAGAGAGTCGCGTGATTGTGCCCCGGAAAATTGATATTCTTGTGAGTTGCCACTTCGTCCACAACATGGAATATATCTCCCAAACCCATAGCAATGGCCTCTTCCGTAGCGGTCCAGCGTCCGTTGTTGCGCATAATTCCACCGACAAGACCCGTTCCGAGCAGCATGTCCGTTCTTTCTAGGACAACCACCTCTGCGCCGGCTTGGACAGCAGCCACCGCTGCACCGGTACCGGCCCACCCTCCACCAACTATTACTACTTTGGCCATTTTTCTGCCTCCTAAAAATCAATTAAAACAATGGCAGCATCGTTCGGCGAAAGCCAAGCCAATGCTGCCAGAACTTTAGTTGTCAAATCAATAACATTGAGCTAGTTGACCTATCCTGATTTTGTTGAGCACTAGGCATACAGTTTTTCCCGTTGTTTCTGAGGAAGTTTACAGAATGCCAGCATATTTACAGGTGATTTCAATCAAACGAACAAGAGCTTGTACACCCCAACGTGTTGGGAATTCCAGCAGGTTCCCATCCTCGTCGGTGGTTCCCAGGTCAGGGGAAATATAAATATTGCCATCATAAGCAACTGTCGGTACAACTCCCATGGGCCCCATACCTGTTTGAAATATATTAGTCCCTGAATACATGTCCTCAATGGAGAAGATAGGAATCCCCATTTTGCCATTCTTCCAGGTACCTTCATAGTTAACTTCAACCGCACGAGAATTGTAGGATTTGTTAATGATAATTCCATCTTGGAGTTGAGCCGGGAGTTTAGCAAATTCTTCTCTGATGATTTTTTC
The DNA here is from genome assembly GCF_000224515.1 of Desulfosporosinus sp. OT. GTDB lineage: Bacteria > Bacillota > Desulfitobacteriia > Desulfitobacteriales > Desulfitobacteriaceae > Desulfosporosinus. Next base: position 29,505 of record NZ_AGAF01000043.1, read on the forward strand.
AAGCGCATCGACAGCATTAGTGTAAACTCCCGGATTGTCACGGAGAACTTTGAGAGTTTGAATTTGAGTTAGCAGGGCTTCTTTACCTGGATCAAAGCCGACAAAAGCAGCTTTTCCGTAAGAGGCGGTAGTTCCGTATCGGTCACCATGCATTCCCATGGAACGGCGGACAGCAACCATGTATTCTTCTTTGCCGATAATTAATCCACTCGTAGCAGCCGCCGATGCTTTGTCCATACTATAGATGATCACGTCGGCACCAGTTTTTCTGGGATCTGAACCAATAAACGGAACGCCCCAAGCATTGTCCTGCACATAAGGAATTCCATACTTCTTGGCAATCCTAGCATATTCCTTTTGCAGAAGCGGCGCACCATCACTATCTTTCTCAGCGTAACCATAACCAGGAGTCTCATAGGAAAGAGAGGTTATCCCTGTCAACATTTGTTTATGAATGTCAGCATGATATTCAACAGCTTGGGCAGTGGACTTAGCACAAACCTCAGTTAACAGAACTGAGGGATGATATTTAATGCCGTGGACATCATACTTGGCACCTTCCAGACGAACAACCACAGTGTCAGTATTGTTTTGCCGTTTGCCGAAAAATCCCAATTCACCAGGAGTGGTCCCACGGTCAGCAATCAGATCTTTATAACGAGCCGGGAAAGGACGTCCATAACCCCCCTGGTGATGCCAGTGTTTCTCGTAAGGAGCAATATAACGGGCGCGATAAGTATCGCCGACACCAGCGATTGACGGCGTAAACAAACTACCGAAAACTGCCCACAACCCTGCTTCACAAGTGCTTGTGGAGGCAACATCATACTCATCACCATAATAATCCTTAACAAGCTCTCTTATTTCATCAACCAATTTAGCCAGCGGCACGACTTCTTTCATACCTTTTTCGCTAGCTTCTGCAATATCACGACGGAGAGGAGCCGGGCAGCCTGAAACACCACCGGTTAAACCAAACTTCCCACGAACTTCGGGGGGAATGCCAATTTCATCAGCAGCTTTTTTAGCCTCGGCGTAGATGTTGGGTATATTGGCCTGGAGTTGTTTATACATTTGAAATTTGTATTTAGGTGTTGTCATTGTTCGACCTCCTTGAAATTTGTCTAGTTTGTTGAAAAACATTAATGCTGATTTATACCCTTACTCTTGGTTCTTTATAGGATCATTTCAATTTGACAATAATCTCAACTTCGACAGGCGCATCCAATGGCAATTCACTCACCCCAACCGCTGATCGGGAGTGACTTCCAGCATCACCAAAAACTTGTCCAAACAATTCCGATGCTCCGTTGACCACCTTAGGTTGAGCCGAAAATCCAGCGGCACTATTGACAAAACCAGTTACTTTAACAATCTTTTCGATGTTATCAAGACTGCCTGCAATCCCTTTTACCGCGCTCAGACAATTAATCGCGCAGATCTTGGCGGCTTCATAACCATCTGTTTCACTGACTTGGCCACCGACTTTTCCTTTATACTTTAATTCGCCATTGACAAAAGGAATTTGCCCAGAAGTGTAGATATATTTCTCGACCTGGACAGCGGGTACATAAGCTGCCACCGGCTTAGGGGTCGCGGGTAAATCAATACCCAATTCTTTAAGTTTTGCCTCAAACATTTTGACCACCTCCATATTTCATTACTCACCCGTAATCTCAGATTCAAGTTTTAAGTTTTTTTCTACTCCATCCGACCTAGTATCAGAAGCGAGAACTATGTTTAGATGGTTTGGTAAATGAGTCTCATCAAACCCTACGACTCGTCCTAAAACTTTATCCTGGCAGGTAAGCGTATCACCAACAGTCATGACTCCTCCAGCAGTAATTTCGATAAAACCGATATAGGCAATTTTATCGACTTTACTGCCGGGTCCGGCATTTTCCTGATCCGTTACGATTAATTCATGCACTTCATCTTTCAAGACTGCCCTTGAAATCGTCGGAATCAACTCTAGTCCGCGCTGTTCCAACTTACCCCTGAGGATAACTACTAACTTACCTTTGATCACCCTTTTAGCGGCATATGGGTTCTCACGAAAAAAACCCGCTTGATAGGGATCTACCATATGTGCTTCCTATACCTCCTCACATTCAGTTTCAATATTTACTCATCTATGGCGAGCTTAGCCGAGATTAGTATATCCTTCATTTAAATTTCAATACCTTCGTTATCATCTTCCACCGCACCTTTACTATTTATCCAAAACACTATTTTAAGAGAGTTTGTTTCTCATTTTTCTCAAGATATAAGTGGAAATAATAACTCTAAAAGTTAAAGAGAATAGCCTCATCGGCCATCCTCGACAAAGGAATTATGCATTTTAAAGGTTTGAGGAAACTATTTTATTCCCTGCTCCACTCCTTAATGAATTAACTCTTGTTTCATAGGGTACTGTACCCTTATTTTATTGTTCAAATGTCAGTGTGTTATTAGGAATCATTTAGGAAATATTCGATATTTATCGACATTTTATACAACTCAGTTTATACTTAATTAGGCTTGAGAATATTTAGACGGGAGTTAGAGTGTACATGCTTAATTTAAATAATTCACCCTACCGAAAGTGGTTCATTCTTGTTTCTGTTTCGCTAGGCATGCTCATGTGTTCTTTGGATGCAACAATCGTAAATATTAGCCTTCCTCAGATCACCCAATATTTCCACACCTCCATGGCTAACGTTGAATGGATAGTAATGATTTATCTTCTATTTATTAGCAGCTCACTGTTAACTTTTGGTAGACTTGGAGATATGTATGGCCATAAACCGCTCTATCTGATAGGATTTGCTATTTTTACTATTGCTTCAGCCTTAAATGGAATGTCCTATTCGATTCATTACCTAATTACGTTCCGAGCCCTGCAAGCCATTGGCGGAGGGATGCTGATGGCTGTCTCCCAGGCTATAATCGCAGCGACCTTTGATGTATCCCAACGTGGCAGGGCGATTGGGATGAATGCAGTCATCGTTTCTTTAGGCTTGGCTATGGGTCCCACCATCGGGGGAATCTTAGTGAGCAAATTCGGTTGGCAGGCCATATTCCTGGTTAATATCCCGGTAGGAATCATTGGCACACTGGCGGTTGCCTTGATCGTCCCCTATAAAAAGGGTACACCTCAGAAATTTGATTATCTCGGTGCCCTATCTTCGTTTATCTTCTTATCAACTTTTCTTCTCGGCCTTAGTTATGGTCAAGACTGGGGATGGGACTCCCTGTCTATTCTTGCCCTTTTCAGTGCATCAATTATCACTTTCTTAGTTTTTATCTTGGTCGAAAAAAATCACAGTTATCCGATGATTCAGCTAGTCTTGTTTAAAAACCGCCTGTTCTCGGCGGCTAACTTTGCTGCCATGTTGAATTATTTTACCCAATATATCATTATTTTTTTAATGCCTTTCTATCTTCTCAACTTGGTGCATATGAAGGCAAGTGATGCCGGACTACTCATGGGGGTTTTTCCTCTTACGGCGGCCATCGTAGCCCCATTTAGCGGTACCATTTCTGATCGCATTGGCTCCCGCTTCCTGACTTCATTGGGCATGGGATCAATTGGTTTAGCCATATTCATGTTAAGTACCACCAATGTCTTAAGCAATACGCCTTTGATCGTAGTATGTTTGGCTTTAGTAGGTGTCGGTACAGGGCTATTCGTGTCTCCAAACAACGCTGCCATTATGGCCAGTGTACCCAAAAGCATGCAAGGCATAGGCTCTGGAATGATCGCGACAATGCGTACCATTGGACAAGTGATGGGTGTTGCCGTTAGCGGAGCAGTTTTCAGCAACCGTCAGGCTGTTTATATGACTGTCCTGAAAATAGAGAATCTAAGTATTAGCCAGATAAACAATCAAAGTTTTATTTGGGCAATCCGGGATACCTATTTAGTCGCCGGGACAATTGCTTTACTGGGTGTCATTGTATGTTTAGTCCGGAGCAATAACTCACCCGTCCTAAAATAACTGTTTTTATTGTTCAACTTACAAGAAGTTAGTTTTCCCGTTTCTAATATGTCTAGGGTAAGATCTCCCCTAATCAAAGTTCTACTAGGGTTCTATGATGCAAATAACAAAACGGGGCTGTTGCAAAACAGGCGCACAAAAAAATAGTACATAAAAAATGCGCCTTGAAATGGCCTATTAAGCCTAATCCAGACGCATTTTCCTGTTTACGGGGCTACTGATCTGTGCATTTGCTCTTGCAAATTCATTTTGCGACAGCCTCGTTTATCTTTCCCTCATTTCTCGATAACGAACAAAGGTTGACCATATTCGACAGGTTGTCCATCTTTCACCATAATCTTGACAATCTTGCCTGCCGCGTCCGCCTCAATCTCATTCATCAGTTTCATAGCTTCGATAATGCAAACCGGTTGACCAACTTTGACCTGCAGCCCCAGTTTGACATAAGGAGCTGCATCAGATGAAGGCGCTTGATAAAATGTTCCTACCATAGGGGATGTAATCGTTTCTGTGACCCCTAAAACGACAGATTCTGGCGCGTTAGCCGGACCTACCTCCATACCGATTGCTTTTTGAGGCACTGGTGGAGGAGCCATGACCGGAATACCAGCAGCTCCACTAGATCCTTTGCTAATCGATACCTTTAGCCCTTCTTTTTCAAAGTTTAATTCGCTGATTTCAGTTTCATTCACACTCTTAATCAGTTCTTTTATATCATCTAAATTAAGTTTAGAATCTTCCTTAGTCAATAACTGAGGCTGAATTTTTGGGGTTTCAGGCAATTCCTCTTTAAGACTAACGCCCATTTTTCGTTCCTCAAAAAACTTCTTAGCAATTTGGGGAAATAAGGCATAACTGATAACATCTTCTGGAGAACAAGCAAATCCTGCGCTTTCTCGTTCTGCCTTAGCCAGTCCGGGTTCTAGTACATCAGCCGGTCGAACAGTCAGCGGTTCTTCATCTCCAATGATTTTCTTTTGAATTTCAGGATCGATAGGTGCTGGAGAACGACCATATAAACCGCGCACATAGGCCTTGACTTCCGCAGGAACTAGTTTATATCTGGCACCGCTCAGAACGTTTAATACGGCTTGAGTTCCGACAATCTGACTAGTAGGGGTGACCAGTGGTGGATAACCCAATTCCGCCCGGACCTTCGGAACCTCCTCTAACACATCATAAATGCGATCCATTGCCTTCTGTTCTTCCAGTTGAGTTATAAAATTAGTGATCATACCCCCGGGAACCTGATGTTCAAACACTTTCATATCCGAGATACGAGTTATACCTCGGTCAAAACCACGTTTTTTTCTGTGTGTTTCAAAATACTCTGCAATTTGAAACAACTGATGTAGATTCAGGCCCGTATCATACTCTGTTCCCTCGAACGCCCGAACAACGGTTTCAACCGGAGGTTGACTTGCTCCAAAAGCTAACGGAACACTCGCACTGTCGATCACATCTACCCCTGCTTCTGCTGCCTTCAAATACGTCCCAACTGCCATTCCGCCAATATAATGGCTATGCAAATGGATCATAATTCCTAACTCTTTTTTCAACAACTTGACCATTTCAAAGGCTTTAAACGGAGTGAGCAAACCAGCCATATCCTTGATGCATATGGAATCAGCACCAAGCTCTGCCAGTGCTGTGGCTGTTTCTAAGTAGTGTTTCAGCGTATGCACTGGGCTAATCGTATAAACAACAGACGCCTGAACATGTGCCCCTGCCTGTTTAGCGGCTTGAATAGGAACAACCATATTCCTAACATCATTTAACGCATCAAAAATACGGATTATATCAATTCCATTTTTCACACTCAGCGCTACAAATTCCCTTACAACATCATCCGAGTAGTGTGTGTACCCGACTAAGGACTGGCCTCTTAGTAACATTTGCAGTGGCGTCTTTTTAACTCGGCGTTTGATTTGCCGCAACCGTTCCCAAGGATCCTCACCCAAGAAACGCAAACAGACGTCAAAGGTAGCACCTCCCCATACCTCCAGAGAGAAAAATCCGACCTCATCCAAATCTGCTAGGATTGGCAGCATATCTTCAGTACGCATCCGAGTGGCCCAAAGGCTCTGATGAGCATCCCTCAAGGTGGTATCCGTAATCTTGACTGGTTTCACTGCCATTACCCCTCTCTGAATTCTCCTCACTTTTGAGAATTCATACAAATAAATCTTGTTCAAATCACATTCCACCTGTGAGAGACAATAGTACTCTCCATGAGTACATATTATATATACTTATGCTTCATTTTTCAACAAAATTAACATAAATATACTGTATTTTTAATGTCCGCAACCTCTAAAACTAGTAGATGCAAAAGGAGTCCATCCCTAGCATATCGGATAGACTCCTTTACTGTGTTACTTTCGTTAGAATCTTACCGACCACAATTTACATCATAATCGAGACCAATGCTCCCGAAGTCCTAATTATCCCAATCTGACCTATAACCCTTAGACTCGAGTTACTGCTCTCCGTATTTGAATTCTGCAAGACGCTTGTAAGATTCATAGCGCTCCTTAGCATGAGACTCGGCAACAGTAAACATTTCATCTGCAGTTTCCGGAAAGACGGTCGCTAAAGAGGAATAGCGGATTTCTCCCAGTATAAACTCTTTGAAAGGAGTACTCGGTTCACGCGAATCCAACAGGAATGGATTTTTACCTTCCTCTTTTAACAGTGGATTATAGCGATAAAGATGCCAGTATCCTGCCTCAACCGCTCGTTTTCCCTCCAGGATAGAAGTAGCCATACCTGACTTGATCCCATGATTTATACAAGGTGCATAAGCAATGATCAAGGACGGTCCCGGGTAGGCCTCAGCCTCAGCAATCGCTTTAATAGCCTGATTCATATTGGCACCCAGGGAAATTTGGGCAACATAAACATAACCGTAGCTCATGGCCATCATTCCCAGATCTTTTTTCCGGATCTTCTTGCCGGCAGCGGCGAACTTAGCAATAGCTGCAGTCTGAGTTGACTTAGACGATTGACCGCCGGTGTTAGAATATATTTCAGTATCTAAAACTAGAATATTGACATCATCACCCGAGGCAATAACATGGTCTAAACCACCGTAACCTATATCATACGCCCATCCGTCCCCACCGATAGCCCATTGAGATTTTTTGACTAGGAAATCTTTCCGAGCCAGAATTTCTTGGAAAAGGGGATCTTCCACTCTGTTCTCTGCTTGGATAGCCTGCACTACTTTTGTAGATAAAGCCCTGGAAACTTCGCCATCATTAAAATGATCCAACCACTGATGGAATGCGTCTTTTGTCTCTTCTTGAAGTGGCGTCTGCAATGCTTGCCCGATAAGGTCCGCCAACTTCTCGCGGTTATGTCTGATCCCCAGGAACATGCCGTAGCCGTACTCGGCGTTGTCTTCAAATAAGGAACTAGCATAGGTTGGGCCATGTCCGTCAGAGTTTGTCGTATAGGGTACGGAAGGCGCACTTCCCCCCCAGATCGATGAACAACCGGAAGCATTGGCAATCATCATACGATCACCATAGAGTTGGGTTAGCAACTTGACATAAGCCGTTTCTCCGCAACCTGGGCAGGCTCCGTTGAATTCAAACAACGGCGTGGCAAACTGGCTCCCTTTGACTGACTTGATGTCCATTAAGTTCCGTTTTTCTTTCACAGTCATGGCGTATTCCCAGTTAGCCTTTTCCAGCTCAATTTCCTGTTCAGCAGGTTTCATGATGAGTGCTTTGCCTGGAGCCGGACAAATTTCAGCGCAATTGCCGCAACCGGTACAATCCAATGGGCTGATCTGAATTCGGTAATGTAAGCCATCTAAAGCCTTGCCGACAGGTTTTTTGGACTTAAATGATTCAGGAGCCTGCGCAAGTTCGTCATCATCTAAGAGGAAAGGACGAACCGTGGCATGCGGGCAAATGTAAGAACATTGATTGCACTGAATGCACTCGTCAATTTGCCACTCTGGAACCATGACAGCAATACCACGTTTTTCATATTTCGTTGTACCGACTGGGAAAGTGCCGTCTTCTACACCCTCAAATGTACTAACCGGAAGTTCATCCCCCTCATGACGAGCCATTCTTTTTTGCACATCCCTAACAAAACCCGGCTCACCACTTATGGCATCAGCTATGCTTTCGTCCTTTGTCCCTGCCCAAGACGCTGGAATATTCACTTTGTGCAAAGCTCCCACACCTTGGTCGACAGCACTCCAGTTCATATCCACGATCTTTTGCCCTTTTTTTCCATAGGTTTTCACGATTGAGTCCTTTAAGTATTTGACAGCATCATCCACAGGAATCACATTGGAGAGTTTAAAGAAAGCCGACTGCATAATCATATTAATGCGTCCACCAAGTCCGATTTTACGAGCGATTGAGATAGCATCAATCGTATAAAATTGGATGTTATTATTAGCAAGATAACGCTTAAGCTTCTCTGGCAGATGCTCTTCTAGCTCAACCTCAGTCCATGGACAATTGAGAACGAAAATTCCATTCTTCTTCAGGCCTTTGATGAGATCATACTGATACAGGAAGGATTTATTGTGGCAAGCAACATAATCTGCGCTAAAGACTAAATAAGAGGACTTAATAGGCGTTTTACCAAAACGCAAATGAGAGATCGTTGTGCCCCCAGATTTCTTGCTGTCATACTCAAAATAACCTTGGGCATATAAATCGGTATTATCACCGATTATCTTAATAGCTGACTTATTGGCCCCCACTGTACCATCGGAACCCAAACCCCAAAACTTGCAGCTGATTGTCCCAGCAGGAGTCGTTTCGACAACCCCTTCATCTGGCAACGATGTATGGGTAACATCATCCACAATCCCTATAGTAAAGTGATTCTTGGGCTCGGTTTGGGTTAAATTCTTAAAGACCGCCAGAATTTGGGCTGGATTACTGTCTTTCGAGCCTAAGCCGTAGCGCCCTCCGACGATAACAGGTTTCACCTTCTGATCATAGAATACATTCACAATATCTTGATATAAGGGCTCTCCCAGAGAACCGGGTTCTTTGGTTCGGTCAAGGACCGCGATTTTCTGTGCACTCTTGGGCAGGACATTCAGCAAGTGTTTGGCCGAGAAGGGGCGATAAAGGTGAACTTTTAAAATCCCTACTTGGTTACCCGCTGCATTGAGGTAATCAACAACTTCTTCCGCTGTATCACAAACAGAACCCATGGCCACGATTACCCGATCGGCATCAGGCGCACCATAATAGTCAAAAAGATGGTACTCACGGCCAGTCAGGCTCTTGAGCTGTTGCATATAGCTTTCAACGATATCGGGAAGCGCATCATAAAAAGGATTAGCTGCTTCACGACCTTGAAAGTAAATATCTGGGTTTTGTGCTGTTCCCCGAAGAACCGGGCGTTCTGGATTTAAGCAACGATCTCTAAAGTCCCGGACTGCTTGAAAATCGACCAATTTAGCAATATCTTGAAAGTCAATGATTTCAATCTTCTGGACCTCATGCGAAGTTCTAAACCCGTCAAAGAAGTGTAGGAAAGGCACGCGTCCTTTGATTGCCGATAAGTGAGATATGTAGGCTAAATCATGCGCTTCCTGAACGTTGGCTGAAGCCAGCAAGGCAAACCCTGTTTGCCGACAAGCCATGACATCCTGATGATCTCCAAATATTGACAAAGCGTGGACTGATAAAGCTCGAGCACTAACATGAAAAACCCCTGGCAAAAGTTCACCGGCAATTTTGTACATATTCGGAACCATAAGCAGCAAACCTTGAGATGCTGTATAGGTTGTCGTCAAAGCCCCAGCTTGGAGCGAGCCATGGAAGGATCCTGCCGCACCAGCCTCAGACTGCATTTCCACAACCCTTACAGACTGGTCAAATAGGTTCCTTCTATCATGAGCAGACCATTCATCCACTTCTTCTGCCATCGGGGAAGAGGGAGTAATCGGAAATATCGTTGCAACTTCAGTCAAAGCATACGACGCCATAGCCGCCGCCTGATTCCCATCCAATGTTTTCATAGATTTAGCCACTCCAACAATCCTCCTTAAATAAACTCTGTTCTTAATTCTCCATCTAAACTTATCGCAACGTAACCGCTCATCATGGATGAGCAACGATTAGCTAAAGTATATGCACTTTCATTACATTGCACAATCGCGAATTTCCAGTAAATTTCGTTATTTCAGTCTTTGAGCAATGTTAAGTGCACATTTTTGATATATTTCTTAGTATATCATTATTTTTCTCTATTTTTCAACGATTCGGACTATATTTTAGCAATGCTCCAATACCTTTTAACGTCTAGAATAAGGCTCTCAATGTGTTGAATCATCGCCCGCTCAGCCTGATCAGGATCACGTAACTTAATAGCTTTGACAATCTCACTGTGACCTACGACCAACTCCCCGCCCACCTGAGTCCGAATGTACTCAAGAATAGGAGACAGCTTCGCATCATGTCTAATTAAGTCCAAGGCAGCCGCCAGAACTTTATTTTTACCAGCAGAAGCTATAGTCTTATGGAACTTGACATCATGTTCCGCCGTTAACTGTTTCCGAACTGAAAGCTCTTGCTGTTCTAGCAACACAGTTTCTAATAACTTTATTTCTGCTTCAGTGGAATATAACGCTGCCAAGCGTGCCAATTCTCTCTCAATTGCTTTACGAGCAGTCAAAATGTCCAGAAGATCCTTTTCCTTAAGCGATTCCAATATTTCAATAAATTGGTTCCCAAACCTTCTCAGTTCCTGGAGATTTTGCATTCGAACTAATTCTTCTCTGCCCCAATTCGTAATTATTCGCCCTTGAAAGCCTAATTTTTCGGTCATATTCTTTTTATCCAGTTGACTTAAGATCCGCCCAACCGTAGCCTCGCTAACATTGAACCCTTTAAGATGCATAGACTGGCTTAACTGACCGGAACCAAGCGGTTCTGCTTTTTCAGCTAAAACCGTTAAAATCTCATAAACATAATTATCATTTTTTCTAGGCAAGTAAATCACTCCCATTTAAGTCCCTCATCTCAGATGAGCTGTCTGGATTACATCTTTACCTCAGACAACACTGCGATAACATTTTTAAGTATAGCACTATTCGCCCTTCACATGTGCTACATTTTCCACTTCCTCATCTGAATAAATCCGGTCTTATCCACTATTCTCTCTCTTATTACAGTAATAATTTTTGATAAGCTACAACAACTATTGCTGTAATAATTAAATTGAAATAGTTTCATAAGTTGAATTTATTAACTAAAGCAACGGCACTTTTGATTTATTTGCCAAGTGCCGTTGCCTTTTTATTTCTATAATGATGTATTTTGTTTGATTTCATCATTCAGATAATCTGAATAGGCCATACCGCTCTAAGTCAATCGACTCAACATCGCCGTTTCCCAGCACATCTAACCGAGGCTGTCAGTGAGCTTAAATGTCTAAAAGCGGCGTGACAATCACGCCGCTTTTAGACATTTACGTGTGCGCCATATATCCGTTTTGCTTGTCTCAGCCTTCTGAAAAAGGTGATATAGCATTAGGCTATTTCTTAACTGAACTCCTGTACCTTTTGACATCTGAAATAAGACTATCAACATGAAATATCATAGCGATCTCAGCCTTATCAGGGTCACGCTCCCTAATAGCCTTTACAATTTCGCTATGATCGTTGACTAGTTCTCCCTCAACTTCGGTACGTATACGTTCAAGAATAGGTGAGAGTTGGGCATCATACCCAATTAACTCCATTGCAGCTGCTAAGACTTTGTTTTTTGAAGCCTTAGCCAATAACTTATGAAACTTAACATCATGTTCTGCAGATATACGTTCCTTAACCTCATACTGCCCTTGTTCCGTGACCATATCCAGCAATAATTGAACTTCATCTGCATTAGCATTAAGAGCCGCTAGTCTAGCTAATTCTCTTTCAATAGCCCTTCTAGCTACAAGGATATCAACAAGATCATCAATCTTTGTCAATTCTAAGGTTTCAATAAACTGATTACTGAAGATTTGACGTTTTCGCAAAGTTTTTAGTTCTGCCAACATTACACGTCCTACTTCAGTAATAGTTCGCCCTTGAAAGCCAATCCTTAAGGTCCAATTGTCCTGATCCATTTGCCTTAAAATACGACCAATTGTTGCTTCACTCAATTCGACCCCTTTTGAAACAAAAAGCCGACTTAATAACCCAGATCCAACCGGTTCAGAGCTTTGTGCCAAAAAAGAAAGGATTTCAATTTTGTAATTTTCAGTGTCACCGTGCAAACCAATCACCCCAAATCAAATTCGGATCCTTAATCACCTTTATTGATTTAGAATATCATCATTGTATTCCAGTATCAAATATTATATTAGCTAAGTTAGTACAACTATCATTAACTATATCGAATACAGGGACATTAGCTAATGAAGTAACCTCTTGCAGCAATTGTCCCTTGTCAATGTAGGCCGTTTCGTAATTATCGGATTCATATCTATATCTTGGATAAAAGGGATTTACTGTTATAGAGATTAAAGGCAGTCTATGCTTATAACCTAAAACTGATCCCTCTTGTTGTACCTTGGTCATGAAATCATGGGTAACCTTTAAATCGTTACCAACGATAAGTTTTATAGGGTCTGAGAAAATATACGTCATTCCTCGTGGAAATGGGATCTCTATGAGTTTTTTAAGGCATTGCGTAGTAATAAGGCCCGGACAATATAAGCCTCGAGCATCACTGGAGTGATTAAAAAAAGGGCGTAATTGTTCTGGATTCAACAGTAAATCATTGACCTCCGCCACAATCTCACCCGAACTATTCCAAACAACGGTCGCCTGAGAGTCAAGTAATTTTACCCAGGCAGGATCTTTAAGCAAACCTTTAGCACTTTGAGGGTAATTACATATTTCGGCCAGGTAATGAGCATGGATTGCCACCTGATGGCTATCCAAGTTATATGAAGCACCTGTCGCCATGATAAAACCATCGGTTTCTACCATAGGGGCAATTCTACCTAAGGCTCCATCCACTATAATTAGTTCTGCACCATATGAAAACAGTAAGTCACGTACATTCTTTAAGTGATAGCTTTGATTAGGTCCAGCCATTACAATGAGTCCCTCACGCTCCACTACTGCACAAACAAGTTTGCCAAGGGGAGTATCTATACCTAAATTTTCCAGAATCTTTATTTTAGCACTACTCGCTTGGAGGCATTTTTCTGCAGTTACAATCAAAAGTCCTTTTCGGACAAATAACCTTGGTTTCGGCAATCCGGTCACATTATCAATAGTCTCTCCATCATAGCCGATACTAGTCAGACCGATTTTTACCCCCTTGGTATTGTAATAATCTAATAAAGAGAGCGTAGTGGTCGTTTTTCCTGTATTCTTGGCAGTTCCCGCGATGCCAATTGTTTTCCTAGCGATCATATCGTTGTGACAGTGTCTTTGCCGTTACGGCCTGGATAAGCACCGTCCTCCCGGTTTCCTAAAATTCCTTCATATAAAGATTGAACAAAGTCCCCTCTTTCTACTATTTTATCCAATACGCTATCTATCCCAGAGACAATAGAATCTCGCCAGACTTCCATTTGTGGCGTTGAAGCAAGAGGTGTTTGACCGAAGAAGCGGAAGGCTTCACTGACTGCCCTCAAGGTATCTATCTTCGAAGGAACGGAAATTGGACCACCAGAATAAGCTTCGTCTGAAGAAGCGATCGTTACTGCGTCAACCCCAAGCATTGCTGCTAAGCTAGCATGGAAAGCAGTACTTGCTGACGATTGGACACGATCTTCAGTTTGAGTTAGAAATCCTACAGGTGCACCTGGCCACATTGGAGCATCAATTATTTGTCGCAAGGCCATAATTTTAGCGGCATTAAATTCTACGTAATTATCCTTCATTTGGCCGCCAACCATGACTTCAGGTGATTTGCAAAATAAAGGCTGAAGAATTGGTTTCCCACCTAAACGGATACCCAAAGCTGTAGTAATGAGCATTCCGGCAAAGGCCTTATAGGCAGGTACGCCACATAACTCTTCGTTGGTTACAACGTCAAACGGGAGGTTATATTTGGCAGCATAACGTATGGCCCAGATACCATCTACAGTCATCCTTGCCGGATCTGTCCCTGCACCAAGAGAACCATAAGCAATATTTATTTTAGTTAAATCAGCACCTATTTTGCCAGCTAAAACAATCGTTTCCGGTGTATTTAAACCTCTGTGCGCCCGCACTTGCCAAAGAGTGCTTTCTTCTAAGGCCTTCTTAATACGATTCAAATTAGCAGGAGTAATTACCGTTCCATCCTCCTGGTGTGTAAGAAACCCATCTAAGAATCCTTCTGTCCTAGCCCCCCAGGAAGGGTCAAAGTGCACAACTCCATCAGCACCCCAAGCCTCGCTCACCTTAATATGGCCAATATCCATAAACGGGCAACCCGTTCCATATTGATTAAATACCGACGGTTTTGTGCGGTTATGCTGAAGTTTAGGTGTTTTAATAACTTCTTGAGTTCTGCGGACATATTCCTCTGAACTATTGATTTCTTCTTTTGTAAAGCGTCGGGTTTTCGGATGCAAAATTCCTTTTTCATAATAGTTTTTGCCTAGATCATCACAATACTGCTTATATTCATTATAAAAGTCAGTCATAGATTCGTAGTTACGCCAGCGTTGCACATCCCAGAGTTCTTCCCGAATAGCGGCTCTTTGGACACCGGGCGAAGTTTTGTTAGCCGCCCAATTCAGGATCATATCTACAATTAAATTCAGTTTGGCTTGGATACCTGCATGCCGGAAAGAATATGAATATCCTTCAGCTAGATCTCTTTTGTTTTTTACTACTTTTTGAGAACCTTCGACATATTCCCGCCTTTCGACAAAAGCTAATGCTTCTTCAACCGTAGTACCTGGACCAAATCCGGCATCAAATCCTAATTCAGCGGCTAATTCTGGTCGAATGGCCATACCACCAATACCCAGATTTATCTTGCTTCTAACTCCGACGACATCCAGAAGATCCACGAAATTAGCCAATAATTCAGCGACTCCATAACCTAATGTTCTACTCACTAAGACAGTGTCTGATCTTTGTTTGACGATTTCCTGAACAATTTCGTGGACGGGTAAATCGGGCGGCAATAAAATTGTTTCATGCCCAGCCTCGTCTAAACCTCGACGTATCATTTTTAATCCCACATCATGCACCGGGTCAAGCGGAACTAGTAATACTCTTTTTCTACTCATGGCGTCTTACTCCTCATTTCCAAGTTCAAGCCAGCCATATACGTCCCCTGAACGGTGGACGTATGCCCTAGCCCTTATTCTTGAGCCTGGACCTTGATATTGACTAAACACAATATCAACATCTTTGAAACCCCACTCTTTGATTAACTGAACCATTAATTTGCGGCCTTCTTCGTCGCTATTGCACACCAAAAAAGTTTCAAAATCTATGGCGTCCATAATTCGATCCAAAATCTTGGGCATAAGCCACCTCCTCTGCAAATAATGCCCTATGATATGAAACAATTTTTGCATTATGATAGTTCCAAATTTTCAGTTAATTTTTGGCAGTTTGATTGTTCAAAATAGCGTTCAAAATAGCGTTCAAAATTTTGTGCTAAACACTATTATCAGTAAGACGTACTACGTTGCATTTCAAAATGAAATACACGCACTACTAAACTCATCATTGATACGGTTCTGCTCAAAACTTTGAACGCTAAAATAGCTATTTTCAAATTTTAATGAGCGAAGCGCGAAACATAATAAACAATATTTAAGGTTGTGATTTGTGATTTGTGATTTCTAATTCCTACCAGGATATAATGCAGTACTAATTACACTAATTGTTTAGCGAATATTTTACCCATTCCCGCTTGTTCCACTTTGTCTTTGATTGCATCAACATCAGTACTGTAGAGGTTTTTCTCCTGCATTCTTTTAAAGTAGACTGAACCGGAGAACGTGTATTTCTTACCAAGACCCTCTTTAGTTTTGACCATCTCGTTAACGTGAGCAATAGCATCACCAATTGCTAACGTTTCGGGAATTACGACCAGGTCTTGACCTAACGCATAGCGAACTGCATTGCTGCCACCCAAGGCACCTGTGACAATAGCTTCTGTGTGTCCGACAAGTGGGCCAGCTTTTTCGCCGCCACAAAAGAGGTTGTCCACACCAAGGACATGTAAAGCGTTATCACGTGGTGACATAGCCATATAACGCATCGAGTTACCCATATCTCCAGAATAGGGATCTTCATAACGAGCATTTTCAAAGCCCGGAATGGCCCGTAACATATCCAGCGGATAAAAAGGCGACATTAATTTGGCATGGCCCGTATCTAAAAGAATAATATTTTCATTGAATTCAGCTAAGGCATATTGTTGGCAAGCCTTTTTTGTCAGGGCCTCGCTACCTTTTTGTAGTTCTGCTGGAATCGGAATAATTGCGACACCTGTTTCGTTTAACATTTTTTGAATCTCTTCACTCAAGGATTCTTTGAGAAGCTTACAAGATCCACTCATGGCACCGACAGTACCGTCTGCTTTAGTTCCCATGAATTCCTGAACACCAGCTTTCGCTGCTAAACTAACACGACCGCCGTAACTGTGGCAACGTAAAACGCACATTCCGCAACCATTACCATATTTATTGCACATAGCATACGGACCAGCAGTCCCAGTGGTATCTAGGAAAACATCCCCTGTTATGACTTCACCGGAATCAAGCACAACTTCTTTAATCTTACTGCCGTCCATCACTACGTCTTTGACACGGCTTTTTAACTTAATTGTCACGCCTTTAGTTTGGAGCATCTTTTTGATAGCAGGCTCAGTCTTAGCTATATCATATAAGTTAGCATGTTTGTGACCGGGGAAATTAATATTCGTATGACGGGCGACAACGGAATCAAGAATATGAAAAACATCCCCTAAACCCATGGCAATTGCTTCTTCGGAAGCTGTAAACCGACCGTTATTACGCATAATACCACCGACTAACCCTGTACCTAATAACATTTCAGTTCTTTCAAGAATTGTAACTTCTGCCCCCGCCTGTGTTGCTGCAACCGCTGCTCCAGTACCAGCCCATCCACCACCAACGATAACAACTTTTGGTGCCATGTTTTTAGCCTCCTATTTGTTAAAATAATAATTATGAAGCTTAGTTATTTTTCACCCTTACCACAGTAGTATGGTGGTTTTAATTCACCATACTACTGGCAAGGGAAAATCTACAACTTTTTTACCAAAACCGGATTGACTTAGAGGATGCCTGCATATTTGCAAGTGATCTCAATTAAGCGCACAAGAGCTTGTACACCCCAACGGGTTGGGTATTCGAGAAGGTTTCCTTCCTCGTCAGTTGTGGCCAGGTCTGGAGAAATATAAATGTTACCGTCATAAGCAACGGTTGGAACAAGACCCATCGGTCCAAGTCCGGATTGGAAAATATTTGTGCCAGAATACATATCTTCAATAGAGAAGATGGGAATACCCATTTGACCGTTTTTCCAAGTTCCTTCGTAGTTGACTTCCACTGCTCTAGAGTTGTAAGACTTATTAATGATGATCCCATCCTGCAGTTTAGCGGGTAATTTGGCAAACTCTTCTTTAACTATTTTTTCCAGAGCGTCAACGGAACCCGTGTAGACTTTGGGATTATCACGCAGAACTTTGAGCGCTTGAATCTGGGTAAGGAGTGCCTCTTTACCTGGATCGAAGCCAACAAACGCAGCTTTACCGTAGGAAGATGTCGTGCCATAACGATCACCGTGCATACCCATTGAACGACGGACAGCAACCATGTATTCTTCCTTACCAATGATTAAACCACTGGTTGCTGCACCGGCAGCTTTATCCATACTGTAGATGATGACATCAGCACCTGTTTTTCTGGGGTCGGAGCCAATAAAGGGGCATCCCCAAGCGTTATCTTGAACATAAGGGATTCCATATTTTTGGGCAATCTTGGCATATTCTTTTTGGAGGATCGGAGTGCCGTCAGCATCCTTTTCAGCGTAGCCATAGCCAGGGGTTTCATAAGCTAAAGAGGTAATACCTGTTAGCATAGTTTTATGAATATCGGCATGGAACTCAACAGCCTGGGTGGATTTCATAGCATCAACGCCGGTTAGAAGAACGCTAGGATGGTATTTGATCCCATGTACATCATATTTAGCGCCTTCTAATCGCACGACTACGGTATCCGTATTATTTTGACGTTTACCATAGAAACCTAATTCACCAGGAGTGGTTCCTCGATCAGCAATAAGGTCTTTATAACGAGCTGGGTAAGGACGACCATAGCCGCCTTGATGGTGCCAGTGCTTTTCATATGGGGCTATGTATCTAGCCCGGTAAGTGTCGCCAACGCCTGCAATAGAAGGAGTGAATAAGCTGCCGAAAACTGCCCACAGACCTGCTTCACAGGTACTGGTGGAAGCAACATCATATTCATCACCATAAACGCCTTTAACAATTTCTCTGAGCTCATCCACTAATTTGGAAAGGGGAACGACTTCTTTCATGCCTTTTTCACTAGCTTCGACAATGTCTTTACGTAGTGGTGCCGGGCACCCTGAAACGCCACCGGTTAAACCGAACTTGCCCTTGACCTCAGGCGAGATACCAATTTCCTCGGCAGCCTTTTTGGCCTCTGCATAGATGTTAGGTATGTTCGCTTGTAGTTGTTTGTACATTTGAAATTTAAAATCTGGAGCTGTCAATTGTTTTTCCCCCTTATTATATTTAATCTCATTTATTATAAAAATAGAATATAATATTCTATTTGAAAACTATTACTTGAGCCTAACAATCATTTCTACTTCAACCGCGGCATCAATAGGCAGTTCATTGACACCTACAGCAGAGCGAGCATGCCGTCCAGCTTCACCAAAAACCTCTCCGATAAATTCGGAAGCACCATTGATTACTTTAGGCTGCTGGTTAAATCCAGGGGCACTGTTCACGAAACCGACTACTTTAACAATTCTTTCAATATTATCCAAGCTGCCAGCTAAACCTTTAATAGCACTCAAGCAGTTAATAGCGCACATCTTAGCGGCTTCGTAACCTTGACCTTCACTTATTTCAGCACCGAGTTTTCCTTTAAATTTAAGCTCGCCGGCAGCCAGTGGAATTTGACCGGATGTATAGATATACTTATCGACTTGGACAGCTGGAACATAGGCGGCTAACGGTTTTGGTGTTTCGGGTAATGTAATACCCATTTCTTTGAGCTTAGCTTCGAACATTTGGCATCATCCCCATTTCTTTTATTTAAAATTAATTTCGGATTCCAGTTGCACACCCAACTCTATACCATCCACCCTATTCTCTGAAGCAATGACAATGTTCAGGTGATTAGGCAAATGAGTTTCGTCAAATCCAACAATTTGACCAACTGATTTACCTTGGACTGTTAGGGTATCACCCACCACCAATACACCGCCTTTAGCGATTTCAACAAAACCTATGTAGGCAATCTTATTAACTTTGCTTCCAGGGCCAGCAGCCAATTCGTCGGTTATAATTAACTCATGAACCTCATGTTTTTGCACTGCCCTAGAGATCATCGGGATCAATTCCAGTTCTCGCTTTTCTAACTTGCCCCTTAAAACAACAACCAGTTTACCGTGAATAGCAGTTTTGGCTGCATAGGGGTTTTCGCTAAAAAAACCTGCTTTATAAGGATCTACCATAGGTTCCTCCTTTCAATTTCAGTTATTTCAATTTAGATCATTCTTTTATGATAACTAAACCCTCAATAAATTCAGTTATCATAATTAACCGCTCATCATAGATGAGCAACGATTAGCTAAAGTATATGCACTTTTATAGCATTGTACAATAGCTGATTTTCCAGTAAATTTCGTTATTTCAGTCTTTGAGTAACGTTAAGCACACATTTTCGATAAATTTCTTAGTTTATCTCTATTTCTCCCAGCTTATCAAGAATAGTTACTATATTCTAACAATGATTTAATACCTTTCAATGCCTTGAAGCATTGCCGTTCAGCCTGATCGGGATTACGCAGCTTAAACGCTTTAACAAATTCACTCATGATCTTCGACCTACCCAATAATTTTTTAAAAAACGTACATCAACTAACTAAAAAGCAACGGAACTTTTTTCATTTAAAAGTGCTGTTGCTTTTGTTTCTTTACATCTTTTTAAATTTTGCATCCCCTGAAGAACTTGAATATAGAATAATAGCCCATGGCTTCACCCCGGCGCTTAGCAGGAACGACATCGACCACTTAAGTACTAATCGCGACAGGTACCACTGACCATCCGATGCCATGTAAAATTCTGATTAGGATAACCCACCAAAGTGAAGATTCCCATGATAAGTCCGACGGAAGCAACCGAACCACCCAGTTGCAAGACATAATCCTGGAGAGTAGACAAAAGGTAGTAGAAGCTGGCAAAGACTAAAAAGCTTGTTAAGTCGACCAGAAGAAAGTCCCTTGTCCAAAGGCTGCTCTTTTCAAGCATATATTCCCACCCTCTTAAAAAGTATGGAATTCTGAAAGGCTCCCTTTGGCGAATCGGTCTGGGTGCAATAAACTAAGGTCGATCCGCTCAGTTCTGCCCCTCAAAATTAAGTCTGCTATGATTTGACCGGTAGCAGGAGCATGCATAAATCCATGCCCGCTTAACCCGTTCGCCAAAAATAGTCCTTTTAATCCTGGTGCTTCTCCGATAATCGGATGAAAATCAGGCGTTTGTTCGCAAATTCCCGTATAGGTGCGCAACCATTTTATATCAATGGCTGAAGGGATTGTCTCCATTGCTGCCAGAAAAAAATCTTCAGCTCGAGATTTGTCAACCACTTCTTCCAATCCAGGCCAGGTGTCTCTATCCGTTCCTCCCAATAATACCGCCTTACCGCTAACTTCCTGATGTAAATAAAAACCGGAGGCTAAATCCACAATCGAGGGAGTAGCCTTGGGCACATCTCTCGGGTTGCTGCAGACGTAAACTTGGCGGCGGAAGGGCTGCACCGAAAGCGTAATCCCAGCCGTTGCAACTAACTGAGCGGCATAAGGGCCAGTGGCATTCACTATGAGTGGGCTCCAAAGCGTCCCTTGCCTCGTTTCAATGCCTTGAACATTATCTCCATTGTTGATAATCTTCGTTGCTTCGCGGTCAAAATGAACAACAACTCCTTGGCGACGTACTGCTGCGTAAAGTGCTGCTAAAACGGCATACGGATCAGCATACGCATCCCAGGGGCACAAGGTTCCACCTAGAAAGCGACCTTTTTGAAGATACGGAAAAGCCTTCATCAGCTCCTCTTGTTTAAATAGCTTCATAGGTATGCCCTCTGCCTCAGCTTGTTCAGTTGTCAATTGCAGCTGATTCCACAATTCCTCATGAGCGGCCAGCATTAAATACCCCTTTTCCAGATACCAGCACGGGACTTCAAAGACTGACTCGAAATTAAGGAAAAAATCTCTACTGAGAAGACTCAGGCGCCTCAGCAGAGGACTGCTAAATTGGTAGCGGATGCCGCCGGTGCATTTGCCAGTGGAACCTAGTCCCAGCATTTTCTCCTTTTCCAATACAGTTATCGACAGTTTAGGATTTGTCTCTAGGATGTGATAAGCAATGCTTAATCCTATAATACCGGCACCAAGGATTATGATATCTGACTTAAGCTGTTTACTCCTAATGTGCATTTGAGCTCCGACCTGCCCTTTCCTGCAACCTGATTATTATGTTCTTAACATTTGAATTAATTCCATTGGATAGTTCAGCAAGTACTTCGCACCGTTTGCTATTAATTCTTCCTTCGACCTGAAACCCCATAATGCCCCTACAGCAAAGGTTCCGGCACTATTTGCAGTTTTCATATCCACATCGGTATCGCCCACATAAACTAAGTTCTCTGGAATAATGCCCAATCTTTCACTGATTAGTAAGGCCCCAAAGGGGTTTGGTTTTCTAGGTATCTCAGCTCTAGATCCAATTACTAGTTCGAAATTCGACTTCGGTAATAAGGCCGTTACTATTCTTTCTGTTAGTTCATGATCCTTATTCGAGAATACCGCTAATTTTAAATTGAATGACGCTAGTTCATCGAGTAGCTCTACAATGCTCTCATATGGTCGAGTCTTATTAAGACAATTTTTTCGATATTCCTCTATCATCGAACCGTAATACCTATTAATTAATTCTTCCTTTCGAGATGATTCAGGTAATGCTTCACGCACAAGATTTTTCACTCCATTCCCAATGAAGTGCTTATAAGCTTGAAGATCATGAGCTGGAAAGCCGTATCTTTGAAGAACATTATTCATAGAATCAGCTATATCTTCAAGTGAATTGACAAGTGTTCCATCAAGATCAAAAATAATCCCTCTAAACTTCATGATGTCTTCCTTTCGTTAAATACCCTCACATTTTCTCTGTAATCATTCCACATCACTTCTTCATTTCCTCTTTAAATGCTGAAATAATTCCTAACAAAGCAAAAACAGCCCGACCCATCTGCCTGTTTAATCTTCTTTTCGGTCATTGACATTACCAAAAACCCGATGCTTAATTTAGCCTATGTCTTTTCGCTTACAAATTTTAGTAGTATTGTTAGGATTGAAATGACAAAAACTAAACATGTTAATGCGAAAGCTTGAGGAGGAGGTTACGATATGAGAATGATGAAAACAAGAAACAGTTTATTGAGCCCACGTTCGTTAGTCGTCCATGCAGTTGGTATAGGTGCAGCCGTTTGGCTTGGTAAGGCTTGGGGGAAAAATACTAAAGAAGATTAAGTAAAGAGCCGTCCGAAAGGACGGTTTTCTTTATCTTTAAACAATAGCAAAAGAATGACGCCCTTTTGGGGTCTGCCTCGAAGAAGAAGCAAAATTTCCAAATTAAATTGATAATTGCATTAAAAGACCACCCCACAGCAAGGGCGGCCTTTTCATCTTTTTCATGTAGTTTCTTCTCTATCTGTAAGATCCTATATTATTAGAATACAACAGAGTTCTAGAAATTCAATCATGATTATGTCAAGAATTCATTAAGATTCAAAATAGATAAAAAAAAATCTCCTTTAGTATCGCGAACTATTAGGAGATTTTTTACATATTAATCAGGACTAATCTAGTCTTGCCCAAAACGCTACAAGACTAGACCTTCTAAAAAGTCCCCTCCGAATTGCTGTCCCCGGAGGGGAAAAAGGAGCATATACACATGAAAAAGACAGAGCAAAGGGCTAAAAAATCCCTCTGCATATTATACCATGATAAATAACGTTATTGTTAGTTTCGCCATTTGGTAAGTTATAGGGGACAAGGAGATGTCCCTAATGGCCGGCAAGCTAAAGATTGAAATAGTTGATATAAGTATAAAAACTCCCCTCGCTAAGAGAGGAAAAGCATCATTTGAATGTATCTATCACGTAAACTAATCGATTATACATGTAGCGTGACATTCGCTTATACCCTATGTCATTTGGATGAAGTCCATCCGACAACAATGCATCCAAAGTTTGATTCTTCGGAAATCTACTCCATACATCTAATAAGTTAGACCCAGTCTTAGCAGATACATTAATAATTGCTTTTCTGATACCCAAAAATAGAGATTCGTCGGAAGAAACCATAGGAGGTTCAACAATACAAAATATATCTGCGCTAGGAGCTTTGTCTTTAATGACATGGATGAGCCGTGTGTATTTTCTACTGAACTGATTTGGCGAGTAGAAATTTCGATCGTTTCTTCCAACGCAAATAAATACAGCGTCTGTAGTACTTTCTATCTCTGTCGCTCTCTGTAAGCAATAATCAACAAGGGTTCCTGATGAAGCTTTGTTTTCCCATGCTATGTTGTTTGAATAGGTTTTGGATAAAGATGTTGCAAGATTAAGATCCCATCCAGTTGTTAAGTGATTTGAAGCACCTTGACTAACAGCAATCGAGTCCCCAAGAATTACAGCATTTACTGTGCCTTTCTTTAACTTTTTGATACCTGTCAAGCTATGAGCTTTAGCAACTGCTGCAATGGTTGCAGTTTTCTGTGCTGCCTGAACTGTTTCTGGAGTACCAAAAATCACCATAGTAAACACCAGTGTTGCGGATAATAAATACATATCTAGCTTCTTCATGGCCACTAACTCCTCTTGTGTCCAATACTTCGCAAATAGCTATCCTCTAACCTTTTACTACCAGTCCCAATCATCTCATAACTCTGTCGCGAAGTAAGGGGAAAAATGTCACATAACATAAACATGCTTGTCTCTCCATCTATTTTATGTGAACATACCAGTTCATGTCACTCAGATTTTTACTTAATCATGGAACCTACTCTCCATCACGTTTTCTATCCCTTCCAGCCATATCAGGGCATAAAAATAACCATCGTTGGATGGCTGCCATGTAAGGAATCCTTAATAATATAAGTACCTTAAAGAAAAGACGCTCCAATTTAAGAGCGTCAACCTTTTGCTTTAAGATGGGCCCCGTAATTAAAAGCAAGGACTGATGCCAAACTGAGCAAATAAGAAATTATGAACTTCAATCTGGCTCCCCCCTTTTTTGCTAATTATATATTCAGTATAATACCTGTTATCTTCTTACATAATGTCCAGATGACACATTCTGAGGGGGACTTTAGTCCTGCATTATAACGGTGTAGGCTCTGACTCCATGCACCTATGTTAATGGGCTGTGCCATCGTTTTCGAAGTACACTCGCCTTGCACCTCTGATGAACATTTGAAGGACATGCTGAATAAAATGTTTTAGAAGAATCATTTCGCACTTAGTATATTTAAAATAAAGGAGTGAAATTCATGATTCTCACGGCATTAATAATCATCATTGTTTTATTGTTGATAATTATCTGTGAACTATTGGGACTACTCCGAAAACACCTCAAACCACCCCATCCACCTCATCCACACAATCCATGCAGACCCTACTAAGATTATCCATTAAACTCTGGCCTAGGCGTTTGGCTAGGCTTTCTTTCAATTAGACCCCCTGAAATTGCTGAAAGCTAGCGTATAGCCTTTATAAGGGAATATATGAATTAAAAATTATAATGACATTGCGCTTACCTCCGGACGCGGAGGTTTTTTTCTAGCACATCGTTAAATACAAGGGGAAAAGAGATCTCCGATTTCAGATGCCTAGCAAAAGTAAAATCAAGAATCTCAAAGATGATATTAAGTGCAGCATGTGAAAAGCCGTCCCACAGCAAGGACGGCCTTTCGTCTTTTTCATGTTGTTTTATCTATCTTTATAGAACCTTTTGTTGTTGGAAGTATAACATATTGAATTACGTTCGCCATTAGTAAGTTATTGGTAATAGTTTGTTTGATCATTAATAGGCTGAAATGTTTTCAGCTTTTCGCATCTGGAATAAATTAACGTGTTAGAATTCTGCCTTTTGCAAAAACTAGACTCAGATTTAGTGTAAAGGAGATTAGAGTATGGCAACCTTAGGCAAAAACATCAATACTAAGACAAATTTTGTACCGCAAGGAAATACTCCTAAACCCGGAATAATAACCCCAGAGTCAGAAGTGATATTAGAAAAGCTTCGAGATAACCCAAAAGGAAAATCAACAGATCCTAGTCATAATTGATTTATTCAACGTCACAGGGCTGCTTTAGCAGTCTTGTTTTTTTAACCTCATCTTCTATCCTCATCATTATTCCTTCGTACCTATCTAAGGCAGCATGCAATTCATGGCACGCAGCCACTACTTCTGGATCAGTATATGATTTATTCTGTTGTACCTCGAGCGTGCTTAAGCGCAATTCTTCGATTTGGTTAAGTAGTCCATCCAGTTGAAACATGATATCACCCTCCTCCAATTGGTTTAGGGATTAGTATGCCCGTATATTATCCATGTACTAGTTGGACACAAACATATAAAAGTCCCTCACAGTTTACGATGAGGCCCAAGGCTACATTTTCTAAAAAAGTCACCTAGACGATAGTAATCATTTGATTCATTCACTATAAAATATCCCAACATCCTTTCTAAGATTCAAGAAATACTATAAAGGTTAATATATTCCCAATTGAAACAGACCTATAATGACTTAAAAGATCGGGCTTCTCAAAATCAAGGCCAGGAACTAGGGCAGCTCAACAACAATTTCAAAACATAATTCAATAAGTGCAAAAGCAATTGCAACAATCTCAAAGCCCTCCTACCAATTAAGGCAGGAGGGCTTTGGTCATAAACTAAGAAGGCCTCCGCGTCCGGAGGTCGATTGCTCAATGTCCTATGGGCTTACTCTTGTTATGTGAATATTATTATAGGATATACTTATAAACTTTTTATAAACTTTTTATAAACTTTTTATTAATGATCGTCAATTGAAAGAGGTCTCCTGAAAATCGTCCCTTTGAGATCACTGGCCCGAAGGCGTGCCTCCTTTAGCTGAAAAGGCTAGGATCCACAAGGAATTTCTCAATGTCTCTCATAAGAAGCTTTAGATCGGAGTCTTTGAGTGCTAACAGGTCGAGAGCTGTTGGTTCTATGGGGTTAAAAAGGCTGTCCACGCCGCCACACATTCCTACTAAACCTGCAAGTCCATTAGCAACGTGAATTATGCTGGACAGTTCTATACGACTTTGTGCTTTGGAGGGGGAATGATGAAATGAAATCGCTGCTATGAGATCATCGGGTAAATTCCAAGCTCTGGCCAGAAATCCTCCGACCCTTGCGTGGTCAAAGCCTATAACTCGCTCTTCAAGCTCAACATAGGAAAGTTTTCCTTCAGTCACTTTTTTCAAAAGATAATGACCCACTTCCTGAACATAAACAGAGATAATCAGCTTTCCGATATCATGTAGTAAGCCGGCGGTAAAAGCAACATCCCCGTAAGGAAGTTTCCGGTATTGACACAATCGTTTCGCGACCATAGCGGTAAGAAGTGAATGTTTCCAGAGTCCCTCTTGTTCAATCTCGTACCCCGCAAGTTGGGCCTTAAGTAAAGGGGCAACCGCAGCAGACATCGCTAACCCTTGGGTTACCTGAAAACCAAGTATGACGATCGCTTCCTGAAGGGATGAGATTCGCCTCGCGTAGCCATAATATGCAGAATTTGCCTGTCGAAGTATACCGGCAGTAAGTGCCAGATCCTGCCCAATAACGGTTTCAAGCTCTTTCACGGAGGTCGTAGGATTTTTAGTTAAGGCAATCACTCGCATGGCAGAAGTAGGTAAGGGGGGGAGATCTTGTACTCGTTTCAATATATGTTGCAATTTTACAGGCACTTAAACCTCTCCTTCACTTATTCAAATTATCCCGTAAATATTGCTATCAAAGATTTTCACCATAATTAACCATCTCTTTATTATACTATCACTATTTCAAAGTCTTGGAATAGGACAATAGTCTTTTTATAGCCGGAAAAAGGACCCAATAAATATCAATGCATGCATTTAATTCACCCTCAGAAAAGCCTATGAGGGTGATGTCTTTGTTAAGAATAGCATAGTGGTGTGGATTTGGGCAACGATTTAACGACACAGAAAGGTAGAAAAATGCCCCCACCGTTTCCGGCGAGAGCTACAGGAAGTAGTACACTTGTACATTCTAGTACAATGTATTGGTAACATCAACCATATAAAAGATGTTATTTTGTCGTAATATGCAAGACTCTTATCATTGTCTTCAGCTTCATCCAAACCTCTAACCTCCTTCTTTACCGATTTAAGAGGTCTTCTCTTGTGTCTGTAGAATAAACCATATAAGCAAACAATTTAGAGAAAGGAGAAATGATATGGAAAATACATTTATTATCTTTTTCGTGGGAACTGTAGTAGCCATGTTTATTGCCATAATCAGCTCTGGCCGACGTAGACCAAACTCGCATAACTCACATATAAACCACGATACAACAAATGCATCAGACTTCTCTAATTTTGATTCCGATGTTACTCATCATCATTCTCATCACCATCATGGGCATATCGACCACGGCTCGAGTTTTGATTTCTCACATTCGCATGTCGATTCAGGATCTTGCCATTCCGGAGGTTGTGATAGTGGTGGCGGAGGTTGCGACTAACAGAATTATCCCACTCACCATGGATATCAAACTTCATTTAACTACACTAATAGTGAAGGATCCCCCTTCCACATTGTGGAATATTTACAAACGCGATTTACCAGGGCTAGAAGCAAGAGACTTTTTTAAAAATCTCCACAGTTAAAATATTTCAAATAACTAAGGTTTTTTACTCCCTAAACTCGGCCAACTTTATGCCAAATTACTGCCAAATACTTTATTGTCCACTATTCCCATCGAATCCGGTATTGGTCAGTATTTTATATTAACTCTAGTTTCTAGAGAAAGCACAATAATATCGGTACCGTTAGCACGATACATGGTGTGCGACCTATTTCATCCAACTAGGATGCTCCCCCCTAAAAACATAAACAGAAGACGTAAAATGTTATAAGGCGGGGATATAATGAATGCTCAAGCGATTCAAAAGATAATTGATATGTTCTATTATTTGGATGCGAGAGTTCTAAGCTTATCGTGTGATTATTTTGCTGATGAAGTTACTCTTTTATACGAGGATTCAGAAGGAAATGTGCGTTATATATTTACTAACTGCTATGATGTGAGCATAAAGCATAGTCTGAAGTATGATAAACTGACTTCTTCACGAGTAATGAAATATTGTCAAGCACCTTATCAAATACCTTACTATCTTCAGGATGTTGTTGTAGATGAGATAGAGCATGAAGGAATAGAATTTTACAAATGTAAAATAAACATGTTCCCAATGTTTGTAGAAATCATGTGCAAGATTATCAATGTAAGTAGAGTTCCTAATTAAAGTTGAAGTAATATACAAACCAAAAGATATATTCATTATTAATGTTCTTTGGGAATGCTGGATATTTTTTATAACCACTGTTTTGGCTTGGGTCCGATCACTATGACTTCTTGAAAAATTGAAACTTCAAGAAGTCATAGTGATATTTGGAGAGTTTCATTAGGGTTTCCTTTTCAATCTCATCAAGAAAATAAGTTGCACGGTAAATGCTTTGGTATCATTTTTACAATTGTTTTTCTTAGTCAATATATTCCGCCATCCATTTGATTGGACTATTCAAGTTGATCCCTCCTATCCCGCATAACTTTTAGAACATATGTTCTGCAAAGGGGATAATGAAGGGTAAAGAAAAGGCCCCCACCGTTTCGATGAGAGCTATGAGTAGGACGAGAGTTTATACGAGAGATATCTTTTCCATTGTCTGGTATATTATACCCGGGTAAACAGACAAAACCTACCAGCTTACAGAATTATCACTTGGATATAATAGAATAAGAATGGTAGATGAGACTTCTTGGGGAAATATAGCCACTATTTTCAAGAAGTTATCAATTTCACTACAGAAACGGAGAGCTTCCTCGCTCTCCGTTTCTATTGAAAAGAACTAGCAATGATGATTAACCTACCAGCACTTACACGTACCTACGTTAATTCTTTGTCCAGGATAGATTAGATCAGGATTACTAATGTCCGGATTCAAAGAAAGAAGACGACGTACTGTTGTCCCATGGTGCATAGCTATATGATGCAAGGTTTCACCTTTTTTAACGTAATGATACATTGTTCAAATTCCCCTCCTTTTGACCATACTCCAAAATATGCCAAATATAATTTTTTGTTGCTAGTACAAAATAGAAAATGCCCCAGTGGATGTTCTCTGTTACCCATTGGGGTATCGTTACCTTTTGCACTTAAGAAATGAACATCCTCAGCAACAACCTCTGTAACCCAACGTTTTTGACCGTCCTTAGTTGTATGTTCTAATCTGGATTCGTCCATCTACTGAAACAAGCTTTCTTTTAAACAAATAATTGGCACAAAGCTCCGCAAGTTGTCTAAACACAACACATGGGATGAAGTCAGTTTCTCGTTCACCTTAACGTTTATAAATTTACGGTCACCTGCTAAGGTGAAGTTTGTTATTGCAATGCCACTCGGATGCGGATTCTGTGGTTTTGGATTGTGTTTTACTTAAATCGCCCACTATTACTGGTGTTTCGTTCGCACTTTGAGGTGTTTGGGGTACGTTTACCTCTCATTCGTTCACGTTTAGCTCAATTTCCTAGCGCGCATTTTATTAGATCGCGCTCGGCAATCGTAATTAAACGTTCACCCAAGCTTATATGCAGCTTCTCCTCAAAAAAACCCTTCCCCTGTAAACCCGCCTAGACCCAAATGATTACTGTTTAGCTTTGCATCAAGCAGGACGGCTCTGGCTGTCTGCTTTTATTAAACAAAGGGGATGTGCCCAATGACTGGTAAACTAAAGATTGAGATAGTTGATGATAAAAATGTGCTCGAAATCTATGAATCAGAACCTGGGAAATTAGCCTTTGTGATGTATCCCGATGATCCCAAGGATGATACTCTTCTTGAGATAGTCACGGATACATCTGAGTTCTCGTCGTTACTTAAGCAACTGCTTGATAAAGTAAATACATAACCGATTTTCACCTCACATCCACCGACTCTCCAGCATCTGTCAAAATAGTCATCCGTATGGCATAATTGACAATCAACAATGATCCTCGAAATCTTGGTCTACGGCAAACTCTTTCTTATTTCTGATCCAAAGTCTTCAGCAGTCGTCATAGAATGGCCCAATCCTTTCGCCGTTGCTTTTATCTCTCTATGACAATTTTTATACTTATTCACCCAACTTTGCAAGACTGTCCTGTCAGATATTTCATACTTTCTCACAACTACATCTTGGGGGTATTTTCCTGTAAGATAATCGTTTACAGCATGTTCTTTCAGTTCTTTCGAATAACTTTTCCATGTTTTTGATTCTTTCAATCCATCAATTCCATATTTTTCATGAGTTATATCTCCAGTTGTAGAATGTAGTTACACTAATTACATATTGAGAAGTAATTTCCTTTACTGACCCAACTCCATCTTCATATGCTTTTATGATTTGATATTTTTCTTCTGCTGTATATTTGCTTCTTTTGGACATGAAAATGCTACCCTTTACAGTTAACAGATTTTTATTATTTAATCTGTCTACCTTAAGGG
>NZ_AGAF01000042.1 GCF_000224515.1 Desulfosporosinus sp. OT
ATCCTTCCTTTATTTGAATAGATGATTGTATTTGATAGATTTTCGAGAATTGTTTAAGGAAACTATAGAAATTTTGCTACCTAATATTACTGTGGATTAACAAGCACTTGCTCAAGCGTAACTGATAGCCCCCCATACAGACGTTTTCCACTCCAATAGGCTGTAAATTTCTTCAATTTCCATCTTATTATCTATTTCTCTTTATTGTTTGCTTTTCCTGCTGCGGAATTTAGCTCATTCTGTCGCATGAGAACAGATAAATGTTAATGCATTATTTGAAGCTCCAAACGTTAACATTAACCCCTACGCAACCATATCCCTATCTAGATAGTCATTAGAACGTCCCATCGCGGTTCTAGATAAAAACGTTCTTAATCTTGTAATTTCCTTTTAAATGCAACCTTTTAGTGTATTGTTTATGCGTCTCTTGAATTTCAAAAGGTTACCACAAATAACAAAGAGCCCCTTCGTCGGCATGCACCAGTCAGGGCTCCTAAGGAGCGGTTTATACTATGTGGATTATTCGCACAAACTCTTCTCCAATTCCTGCATCAACACATCTGCGGGGAAATATCGTCCTGGGCATTCTGTAGCAACCCTTGCTACATCCCGGTGCAGCTCAACGTCCTCGACCTCCAGTTTAAAAGCCCTCAAAAGCTGTGCCACTTTGTTGATAAGTCCCCTGAGTTGAGCCTCTGGTACTTCAGTCTCGCTAAAATTACCAACTAAACACACTCCGATCCCGCGAGATTTACGATGATCTTCGTTACGATTTGCTTCCACTTGGTATAAGTGCCGTCCGTTTTCACAGCTGCCATCCGGCATGATCACGAAGTGATAGCCAATATCGCCCCAGCCCTCACTTAGATGCCACTCCCGAATTATGTCCGCGTCA
The DNA here is from genome assembly GCF_000224515.1 of Desulfosporosinus sp. OT. Lineage (GTDB taxonomy): Bacteria > Bacillota > Desulfitobacteriia > Desulfitobacteriales > Desulfitobacteriaceae > Desulfosporosinus. The sequence goes on from NZ_AGAF01000042.1 coordinate 896, forward strand.
ACAGGAACGTTTTTTCCTGAGCGACGGACTTCCGTAGGACTTGCCGAATGGTGGATCACTATCTTTTGCCAATTCACTCCCTTTCTACCCATTAACTTACCCTTTGCCCTTCCCTTCAGCTTTAGAACGGCAGCGACCTGGACAGGTTCCGAAATGCTTACATAGAATTCATTTAACTTTTTTTCAATTCGCATCAACAAAAAGGCTGTCACTACGATCGGAAAATAAAAGCCCACAAGTTTCAGCATCTCTTCCATGCAATTCCCTCTTTCGTGTCTTTCTCTACGAATAAATTAAACCAGTGTGATTAACCTCGGGAGGTTCTAGCAAGGAGATAGGCTGGGGGAGGAGGGAACTTACCGATCCTCCTCCAGCCTATCTGCATACTCTTCATCTTACCTCAAATTCGAAATCGTGGTTTGCTCTTCAAACTTCGTGCTCACCTAGTAACTTCCGCTCGCCCCGCTTACACTACTGGCAGATCATACAGGTCATCCGTTGTAGTATCCACGATCTTTACATCTCGTTTGGATACAAGCGCACCGCCGGACGTTAGAAAAATGTCCTTAGCGATGATTTGATCCATGACGGCCTCGATCTGAGCCGGCGTTAAATCCGCTTTAGGGTCCGGCAAGGTAATGCTTACCGCACTACCTAAGGCACTATTAAACGTCATCCGCAACACTTTTTTGCTGGAACTAGCCATCCTTTATTCCTCCTTTTCTTTAACCTGAATCATCGATTCAATATTACTACTCCGCTAAATCAACGCGATTGTCCCGTCGCACGCTGATTAATGGGTAGTTCTGAAGTCCATAAAGTGCTGTAGCCACATCATAGATATCCTGATCAGCAGCATCGGATCTTACATTCTGAAAGCTGCGCTGACGAAGGATGGGCGAACCAGTTGGGGTTAAACCCGTCTGAAATTTCACAACTAGCACGGTGTCTTTAGCACTGGCAATAACAGCCATCTTATTCACCTCCTTTCACTTTAAAACAAACGTTCTTAAAACTAAAAGCAGCTGGCTCCTGCCAACTGCTTTTGGGAGAGAAGGGTATGCACAAATCTCCAGGGCAGGTAGAGATTGTGCGAACCGTTCCCTGCCCGAGAACGTTTGTTCTATTTTGAGTATACTTGACGTGGAATATTATTGTCAATAGGTTCAACGATGATTGGTAATGAAGCGTTACTCGATCAAATCTCCCCAATAACCTCCAATAACCTCAGCAATTCGTTTGGCCCAAGTTGGACTCATTTGACGTTTGCCACGTTCCAGATCACTGATGATACTCGGCGAGATCCCGGTTTTTTCTGCTAGTTCCTTTTGGCTTCCAATGCCCGCTTTAAGACGGGCGTTTCTAATTTTATGACCCGCATAAATCACATGACCTCTTTTATTCAAGTCCTCATCTCCTCTAGAATTTAATATCTTCAAGTCATTTCGTGATATAATTTTTTCAAAGCTCACTAAAGACTCTCTACTGGATATCAAAACTCAACCGCACAGACAAGAACATATGTTTATTATACTTTATCCATATATTGGTTATGAAATATAACGAGCTATTGTGAGGCTCTAGTACAGAATATGTCTATAGTGGACAAAGTGTTACCCAGTAAGAGTATTAAAGCAACATTCTAACTGGGTAATTCATATTACTCGCTTCTTGTAAATGAAAGGCACCTTGTCAGTTAAGACGAATGTGATAATCTAGTGTGGAGCAACTAAAAAGGTGGATTAATTAATGGACTGTGATCTTTTGATAAAAAACGGGTTCATCATCGACGGTACAGGAAACCCGGGATTCTATAGTGACCTGGCGGTAAGCGAAGGGAAGATTGTGGAGATATCTTCCAAAATCGAATACAAAACGCCAAGAATTATCGATGCTTTAGGATTAATGGTATGTCCGGGTTTCATTGACCCTCACGTCCATGCAGAACTTACAGTTTTAACGAACGGCAAATTTGAAGAATTTCTGCGTCAGGGAGTTACGACTACGATTAATGGGAACTGTGGACATTCTATAACTCCCTATTCTTCTGATAATATCTACGAGTACATGGCCAAAAATGGGCTTATTTCGGTTGGGGCAAAAGGGAAAAATAAACGTTTCGTCCCTGCCTGGACTGATTTTTCAGGTTATATTGATGTTCTTAAAACCAAAGGTACCAACGTGAACATGGCATTCCTCTTAGGGCACGGCACTTTGAGATGGAGTGTTATGAGAGACTCAAAAAATCGAAAACTGACTGTTGAACAAGAAAAGGAAATCATTTATTTGATTGAAGAGGGCATGGAACAAGGAGCCTTAGGAATATCGACTGGCTTAGCCTATACCCCAAGTAAATATGCTGACACCGATGAAGTAATTAAACTAGCTAAGATAGCCAAAAAATATGATGGGATCTACACGTCTCATATCAGAAACTATATTGGCATCCTAGCAGCCGTTCAGGAAGCTATAAGAATCGGTGAAGCAGCAGACATAAGAGTTCAGGTTTCACATCTGACGCCGACTAGTCCTGAGGCTTTTGCCGAAATTCTTGCTGCCAGAGAAAGGGGGGTTGAAATAGCAGTCGATACAATTCCCAAGACCAGCGGCCACTTCAAGAAAAAGGATAGATTTCTCCAGTTTATAGCTTCAGCATCATCAAACCTCTTTGAACAAGGCCTAAACGGTTCACTAGAACCCTTCCAAATTCCCGAGGTCAGCCGAAAGCTTTTAAAAAAGATTAGGTTTAAGGATAGACTTTTGGTTATTAATACCGATGATCCTCAAATGGAAAATCGCACCTTGAAGGAGATTGCTTTAGCTAAAGAAAAGAATGTCGATGAGTTACTTCTCATGCTCTTAGAAAATGACAACAATAAACTAACCTTCTGTCAGGGTGGACTTAACCGATGGGATTTTCCTGGGACTCCTTACGCAGATGATATAGCCCATAATCCACTACTTATGGTAGGGTCAGATAGGATATTTGGAGATGTGGACGATCCCTCCGACTGGTATGAATTATTTAGAGACGGTGCATTTCCAATCTATTTTGATTTATGCAGACAAAAAGGTATAAGGTTAGAAGAGATTATCCGTAGGATAACTTCCCTCCCAGCACAACAATTCAGATTGAGTGATCGAGGCATAATCGCCAAGGGGAAAGCTGCAGATCTAACCTTAATTGATTTAGATAATTATTCTTATCCCTCTGACAAAGAAATTGATCATAAAGACCCCTTAACTATGGCAAGAGGGGTTAAATACACGATCGTTAATGGTCGAGTAACCTTAGATGACGGAAAGGTAAAGGAAATCAGAGCCGGTCAATTACTAGCGAAATATGGCAAAAACTTATAATAAGGTTAGTCCACAGTCTCGCTTCGCCCTTAGAAAAACCAATCACTGGTCTTGTCAAATTACTGTTTTCTATCACAGAACCAATACACAATGCATGGAGCAACGCTCTTCTGACAACATAAATTGCCAAAGCCGTGCTTAAATTATATATGTTCTTCTCGTGGGTTTTTTTCTATGTTACTTTATTGTTCCTATATCTTGGAAATGTCATTTTTAAGAATCATCCGTCTCTAAATAAAGAAAAACAAAGCAGGATTCAACGTATTTTGAATCCTGCTCTTTATTGAGTAAATCTGTCTGCTTTACCCACTAATCAACCGCTCCAAATAATCTGAGTAGTGGTTTAAACGCTCTTTGGGCCGTAGCTGAATGAGAGTAACATTCGTATCTTCAATGTCTTCGACCTCTGGTCCATGACTGGGGTGAAGAGCAATAACCCTGAGGGCCTTGGATACCCCGGCAGAATCATCAACATATTTCAGGGAATTAGAATAGTTTTGCAAAGTATTCATGTTTTTGGGACGATTCTCATCTTCCACTTTTTCATTGTTCCAGATGTTTAATCGTTTTCGGTATTTGGCATCCACAATGATCGACCCCGAGTAAACGTCGTTAGCAAAAACGTCAATCCTAATATCCGGCTTATAATTCGTCCCTTCCATGTAGAGAATGCGGTTGCTCCTCAACGCGCCGCGCTTTGCCCGGGCCATTTTCTCATTAAACAACACCGAAAGGCGAACCGAACCTTTCACCATTTCCACTAAAGTATTATCTTGTAGCACTGGAAAAACAAATTCCAGGCTTGCTTTGTGAGAATCATCGTAAATCCAGCCAGAAACCGGAGTATAACCTACCTGCTGCAAAGCGATGATCGTTTTAATGTAACACCAGTATTCGTATAAAACATCTGTCCGCTTCCATTGTACTTTAAAATCATGACACAAGGGCATTTGAAAATCCTGCGCCCTAAGCTGCTTCCACCAGGAGAATATTTTTTTGTACCGCCAATCCCTTTGAATTTTAAGCGAAAAATGATCAGAGCTAGTTAATGGTTTAAGCCGTTTAAACACTGGATTTTCTATATATTTTCGCACATAGAAAATCCCTTTTTGCATTTCTCGCTCCATTGCTTCAAGACTGACAATTTTAGCCTTCAAAGCACGTACTTCGTGGCTGGTCGATTTTTGAAGGACAACATAAGGAGTTCTTGTTTCAATTGCTCTCTGTTCTTCGATAATCGTACACCGAATCGCTCGCAAGACAGCCTCAAGTTGAGAAGAAACATAATGAAGGAAACCCAGAACCATCCGATTTTCAAGGGTATCGAAAGTAAAATGATCGATGACCCCCAAGATAACTTCAGGTTGAGTCACACTTTTTGCCGTCACGTTAGCGCGTCGCCCTTGAACAGATAACAACCAACGGTAAGACTTGGCATCCTGCTTACATTTCACGTTAGCCTTTACCTCTTGGTATTGCCGCTCCAAATACTGATCTGGGCGACGAGCTAAGTCTTCAATAGTTACTCCAAGCTCTTTAACCATGCGATTCAGAATCACAAACTCTGCCAGCACTATAGGGGGTAGTAAGCCCTTTTCTCTATAAAGTTTAATTCCATGACTCGTTCGAGTTTGATCATACGCAAGACCCTGAACCATTTCGTTCAGCTCGGAGCGCATCACATCAAGTTGGTCCTCCGTAATATTATTAGGTCTGACCCGAAGTGTGGCCTCTAGCGCATCATTAACTTCCCCTCTACGTTTCACGAAGATCATATAATCCGCAGGAATTAGTGGATAATCTTCATTCGTATCACTATAGAGAGAAAAGTGTTGTGTTCCAGGCCTTAAGCACGGAATTCCTTCTTCATCGAGATGCAGCTTTAAAGAATCATACGCATCTAATCCGTCGATATAGAGATAGTCATCCTCGTAGGCCGAGGTGAATGCTACATACAGGTTTTCTCGTTCGAAAACCTCGATAACGCAATCCTGAGTAACCGGATGTGAGATCTCTTGTCGGCCAATGAAAAAGATGACTGAAATCCCTGGATCTTCAGGATGCATAGCCATGATCCAAAAGCTCCTTTGCCTTTTTATGGCAGATTTCTCGCGAATAGCTAAACGTCGAAACTGCTTGATGTTTATCAAACAACTGTAAGATTTGACTTGTTGCCTGATCTCGCTCCGTATATTTTCCAAAGAGCTGTTCTAAGTCGCACTCGGGGCCTTTAAATTTGGTCATGATTCGTTGCACTAATTGCAAATCAAACGCCTTGCCGCGATCGAGAAGCCTTTGCCCCTCTACATTGCAAGGAATATTTTTTAAATATGAACCTATTTGGCGAATAATTCGATAACCGACAACCCGGTCTTTGTCTATTTTACGTAAGGCCGAGTTCAATTCATCCAGAAAGTCAATTTCAACATCAGTCAACCCGATCTCAGTCGGTGAATTGTTACACCATGAGGAGAAAACTTTGCCAGGAACAGGCGAGAGTTGAGCACGTTCTTCAGAAGGTTTTCCCGAAAGTTTGCCGGATGCTTTTTCTTCAAACATCGCCTTCCAGACGTGCAAAGACTCATAGATTTTGAGTCTAATAACATTTGACCGATCGAGAACCTTATCACTAAATTGAAATGAAGATTCGTCTATGTTTACCGTTCCAACAAAAAAGACATTGTTTCCAATGGGAACGCGTGGTGAGTATTCGTGCCGATTATACACCTCAGGCGCGAGTTTTTCACTGTATAACGTTAAGTAACGGTCTTCCGAAAGCTCCAAAATACTTAGAAATTGACTAAAGTAATGTTCTACCCGCGCCAAGTTCATCTCATCAAAACAAATAAGATAAAGTTTATCATCATTATCTTCTTTTGATGCTTCGATGAGCAAATCGACAAGGCCTGTTTCCGACGGTCGATAAACCTTATGAATAGCATCATAAAATCCGATCAGATCGGCATCATCATTCCAGTGCGGTCGAACCGGAATAAAAAGGAATTGTTTACGTTCTTCCCCTGCTTCATCGACTCCTGAGAGACCTAAAGCCCGCGCATAATTAATCACAAGCTGAGATTTCCCGACTCCAGACATTCCGGCTAAAACCACTAAAGCACCAGTTTTAATCGCGATGTGAAAGTTCACAAGGTCTTCCATATCATACACAAGATGATTCGACAAGGCTACTTGATTTAAATCATTGATAAACGTTTGTTCACCGCTATCCACTGCCTCTTGCGCTTCATAATCCGACATCTCAGTTTTTTGTTCCTCAGAAGGTTGTGTCATTTTATCCCCGCCTCCGCGAGGAACCGCAGTCGAAGTTATTTCTAATTCAGGGTTAACTATGCTTAAACTGACCAGATGTGGGCGATTTTCTGAGATTAAAGTTGTTTGAGTAGATGCGCCAAACCGCTTGATAAATTCCTCAGCAGGAAAGGGTTCTCCGAAGATCAAATGGTTGTTGATTTCATTTAAATCCTCATCAAGCAAGAACGCTAAATTCCCGCGTCTCAAAATTTTACTTTCGGGGATTTCCGCTGGAACACAAGTCACTTCTTCGCCTTCTGGACAATAAATACGCCAGTGTTGCCTCAGCTCCCCTAACCATCCGGACTTAGATCCGAAGAAATAATCATGGTAGCCAATGATCAAAGGGGGATCTTCTGGATATTGATACGATAGGAAATCTATCGAAGGGAGCTTCTCGTACAGGATCCTTTGCACACGCTCCACTGGAACGTCCTTCGCAATAATGGGTATCGGTGTAAATTGTGATGTGTAAGGATTAAATGTAATCGGCGTATCGTGAAAGTAAACATTTTTACCGTTGAAATATACTCTCTGGGTGTCCTTCTTTACAGCTTCCACGGTGAAGGAAAGAAGTCGACTTTTGAAGAATTCCCGAGCCCTTGACTTTCGGCTCTCGTTTATTTCGTACTGTCGAAAATGAGAGGTTGTCACCAATTCATCTGGAAATCCTGCCAACATTAGATCTTTACCCCAAATTGTAATTTGCCGTCTCCCGTCTAAAGCCTTATGTAGACTGTCTGGTAAGATGGAGATCATATCTACCTGCAAACGCAAAGACTGAGAGTTTATATCCACATCGATACTTTCAATGACTGGTTTTCCGATAATGACCGAATTCCAAATCCTGCTATCTCTAATCATGAACAGCCCTCCACTATATATTCAAAAGTTCATTGCACGGGATGTTCCAGTACCTAGCTATATCTCGTATTTCATCAAGTTTCTTAAGCTTCTTGTCATTCATTTTATAGAGCACAATTTCACAGGTGGACATTCGTCGTCTCGGACGTTTCCAATCAATTTCCATGGCCCATATAGGAATGATGCCTAAAGCATTGAGCCTAATATCTACATCATTATCACGTTCTGCAAAAATCAAGGCTTTTCGTCCCTGATATAAAGCAAGATCTATTTCACCACCTGACTCGCCCTTAACTTTCTGGAGTTCTCTCCGCAGAGGTTGCTCTTTTGTTTTTTGAGGTGCTAAGGTTTTTCTCTGCTCTAGCTTTTGTTTCAGTGCATCTATCTCTTTTTCTTTATCTAACCGTTCTTCTTCAAGTTCTTTTACCCTGTTACGATATTTCCCTGTTTCTTCTTTTTCTCTGACCCATTGAGATTTTAACGCTACCATTTCTATTTTAAGTTTCTCTAGTTGTCCTTTCGTTCTAAGCCCTTCTTCAATAGCTTTTCGCAACTTATTTTCTAAAGTCTTTATCCTTCTTTGAAGTTCTTCTGTTTCCTCTGTGATTTGTTCTTCAGAAGGGATCCTTAGGGTGGAAGTAACTACCGACTTTTCTTCTCTAGCTTCTATCATTTCGTCTGCCTCTCTAGCTTCTGTCATCGCTTCTGTATCTCTAGTTTTTATCGTTTCTTCTGTTGCTCTAGATTCTACCATTTCTTCTGCTGCTCTAGATTCTACCACTTCTTCTGCTGCTCTAGATTCTACCATTTCTTCTGCTGCTCTAGATTCTACCACTTCTTCTGCTGCTCTAGATTCTACCATTTCTTCTGTTGTTCTAGCTTCTACCATTTCTTCTGTTGTTCTAGCTTCTACCATTTCTTCTGTTGTTCTAGCTCCTACCATTTCTTCTGTTGTTCTAGCTTCTACCATCTCTTCTGCTACTCTAGCCTCTACCATCTCTTCTGTTGTTCTAGCTTCTACCATCTCTTCTGCTACTCTAGCTTCTACCATCTCTTCTGCTACTCTAGCCTCTACCATCTCTTCTGCTACTCTAGCCTCTACCATCTCTTCTGCTACTCTAGCCTCTACCATCTCTTCTGCTACTCTAGCCTCTACTATCTCTTCAGTTACTATAGCTTCTATTGACTCTTTTGCTTCTCTAACTTCGATGCTCTCTTTTTCTTCCTTAGCTTCTGTCGTCGCAGTGATATGGGCAACAAATGCTACACTATCTTCTTTTTCTTGTTCATTTTTTTGTTCAGCTTGGCAATATAATTCTTCCCCTAATGCCCTAATCTCTGGGTTAGAGCTCAAGGTGAACATGTATCCAACCTTAAAGCGTTCTTCTATAGGGACATCTGCAGGAGAAAACATCGTACTCACTTCTTCTGAGAATGTTTCTAACTCTTTTCTTAACTGTCTGTTGATTTCTTGCCAAACCTTGACTCTAGCCTCCGGTTTTCCTTTTGGTGGACACAGAATTTCCTGAATAATATCATTTTTTGTCAGCCTTATTCTTCGTTTTAATTTCTTTGCTAACTCCTTTAGAACATCTTCTGGGAGTCCATTTAGGATTCTCTCGGGGTCGTATTGAATGTTGTCCATTAAAATCCCTCCCTTAAATTAAGGCATGTTATAAATTTTCTTCATCCGTGCTCTAATTCCTTCCTAATGTCAAAAATATCTGGAAAATAACAGGAACCCTTTCCACTATAAGGGCATAGATTGTAACGAAGTTAATTGATAATGGTTATCCATTCACATAAGGAGGACTTAACATGTGCGGAATCGTTGGCTTGGTAAGTTGGGAACACGATCTTACTCTCCAAAAGGAAGTTTTAGTCCAAATGACTCAAACACTTATACCTAGAGGACCGGATGCAGAAGGCTACTGGATCTCACCTCGTGCTGCTTTTGGACACCGTCGGTTAGTTGTCGTTGACCCTCAAGGAGGTTGTCAACCGATGATTCGTCAGCGTAGTGAACATACGTTTACCCTCATCTATAACGGCGAGCTCTACAATACGTCAGAGATTCGTCAAGCACTCATGAGCCGCGGCTACCATTTTGAAGGGCATTCTGATACAGAAGCCGTACTTCTCTCGTACTTAGAATGGGGTCCCTCCTGCGTAGAACGTTTAAACGGAATTTTCGCCTTTGGAATCTGGGACAGTCAAGAACAGCAATTGTTTGTTGCGCGTGATCGCTTGGGAGTTAAGCCTCTTTTTTACAGCCAACGGAGTGGTTTAATTATTTTTGCTTCAGAACTTAAAGCTTTATTGCAGCACCCGGACATTTCTCCCATCATCGGGAAAGAAGGATTAGCTGAAGTTTTTCTCGTGGGCCCAGCACGTACTCCCGGAGTGGGTGTCTATGAAGGAATTTCCGAACTGAAACCAGGGCATATACTTTTATATTCTGCAAACGGTCTACAAATTCGCAGATATTGGGCCTTATCTAACGATATCCATAAAGATGATCTAGAAACGACGACCGCTAAGATCCGCGATCTCTTTCTCGATACCGTCAAGCGACAGTTGGTTTCAGACGTACCGATCGGAACCTTACTCTCTGGAGGGCTTGATTCAAGTGCCATTACAGCAATCGCTGCGCAATCCCTAGCTCAAGATGGCAAGGGCTCTCTACCGACCTTCTCTGTAGATTATATTGATAATGATAAATTCTTTCATGCCAATGACTTCCAACCCGGCGCAGATGGGCCATGGATTGAACGAGTGTCTCAAACTTTCGGAACCCAGCACACCAACATCCCATTTGATACCCCTGAACTCGTTGAAACTCTGAAAGCTGCAACACTTGCTCGCGATCTTCCAGGTATGGCTGATGTCGATGCTTCCTTGTTGCTCTTTTCACGGGAAATAAAGAAAAAAATCACGGTTGGTTTATCGGGTGAATGTGCCGATGAAGTGTTCGGCGGATACCCTTGGTTCCATCGTCCTGAGGCCCTCAACGCCCAAACCTTCCCCTGGGCTTTGCATGTAGAAAACCGTTTACAAGTACTGTCACCCGAACTCCTTGAACAACTACAACCCCATGACTATTTATCAAGACGTTATGAAGAAGCTCTGGCCGAAATCCCCAAGCTTCCAGGGACTTCCTCAGTTAATCACCAAGATAGTAGAACATTACAAGGCAATCCACAACGCGAAGCCCGCATCCGCGAAATTACCTACTTAACTTTAACCCGTTTCATGCCAACACTCCTTGATCGTAAAGACCGCATGACAATGGCTACTGGACTTGAGGTACGGGTTCCCTTCTGTGATCATCGCTTAGTTGAATACGCCTGGAACATCCCCTGGGAAATGAAAGCACTTGAAGGCAGGGAAAAAGGACTTCTCAGACGTGCTCTCAGCGGAATCTTACCCGACGATGTGCTTTGGCGTCGCAAAAGCCCCTATCCCAAAACGCATCATCCCAGTTATCTGATAGCTGTTCGCACCTGGCTTAGTGAAATCATCGAAGACAAAACCTCTCCGATTCTTCCCTTCGTTAATCTCCCAGCCCTTCGGGATCTTATGAAACTCTCAGATACCATCCCTTCTGGCCGGCCTTGGTTTGGGCAATTAATGGACATTCCGCAGCTCTTCGCCTACCTTATCCAAGTAAATTATTGGTTACTGGAAAATAAAATTCGCTTTTGCTAAATACTGATATTTCAATCCCTTAAGTGGCCTGCGAGCAAACGCCTCGCGGGCCACTACCTGAATTCAATTCAATCAACTATCAGCCTGCTTCATGTGTTTGAGGCACTTCTTTTCCTTTATTTTCGAGCGGCTTTCTAAGAACCTTAACCTTGGTAATTCTAAATCCAATCACCTCCATAACTTCAAAATGGAATCCATCAAAGTATACTTCATCCCCTTTTCCCGGCTTACGACCTAACCGGGAAAAGACATATCCCCCAATAGTCGAAACAGTTTCTTCTTCGAGTTGAATCTCTAGTAATTCTGAAACCTCTTCCATTAAAACCCGTCCATTAAGCACATATTCATTTTCCGCTAATTTTTGAATATCTGGCTGCTCCAGTTCAAATTCATCATAGATTTCTCCAACTAATTCCTCTAACATATCTTCAATCGTCACAAGCCCCGCTGAACCACCGAATTCATCCACAACAACAGCCATATGAGTTCGCTGGCTGCGCATTTTCTGGACAAGATGAGAAATCGGCATCCCCTCAGGAACGACTAGAATATCCCGCTTAATCTGCGTTATATCCTTAGTGTCATTTTGTTCCTGCAGTCGAAAAATGTCCCGCATATGTACTAGGCCGAGAACGTGGTCTTTATCATCATCACAAAGCAGATAACGCGTATGCCCATATTTTTTTAAAATATCAAGAATCTCCTCGAATGTGTCTTGAATAAAAATACACACCATATCTTGGCGCGGAATCATCACTTCACTGGCGATACGGTCTGAAAACTCGAACACATTATCCAAGAGTTTGCCTTCCATTTTATCCAAATAGCCGTGCTTTTGACTGGCATCGACCAACATCCGTAGTTCTTCTTCACTATGAGCTAGATCCGCCTCGTTGGCAGGTTCAACTCCCCAGATACGCAGCACAAGGTTAGCTACGTTATTCAGTGACCAAATGACCGGATAGAAAACCCAGTAGAAATCTTTCAAAAATCCCGCCGTCGCCAGGGCTATACTCTCTGCCTTTTGAATAGCCAATGATTTAGGGACAAGCTCGCCCAAAACAATATGCAGGAAGGAGATCAATACAAAAGCTATTGCTACCGCTATTGTTTCCGTGTAAACCGTACTCCAACCTGCCACACCCTTAAACAATGGTTCTATTAGACTCGCAACTGCGGGTTCTCCAAGCCAGCCTAAACCCAAGGAAGCAAGCGTAATCCCGAGCTGGCAGGCCGAAAGATAAGCATCTAGTTTTGAAGTAACTTCAAGGGCTATTTGTGCTTTGCGCGACCCATTCTCTGCGAGCTCAGCCAAACGAGTCTTCCGGACTTTAACCAATGAAAATTCCGCAGCTACGAAAACACCATTAATTCCAACCAATAATAACGCTATTATTACCTTAAAAGCACTCCAGAGCAGACCTTCGATGATTTACTCCTCCTTTAAATTTACAGAAAACGCCCTAATTCCTATTCTTCTTATTTGTACTAATATTAAGTGTTAATTATACATTAAGGCGCCAAACACTTTTGACGCCCTACTTACTATCGAACTTCGAGTCCAGATCCCCTCGCAAAACCTTCAAAACTACTTCGTCGTCCTCTGTTCCAATAATATGCTTCATCATATAGTCGAAACCTGTGGAAGGAATGGGGGCATCGACCTGCAATGATTTAAAATCAAATTCTTGATCCTCCACTTTATCAAGCCTTCCGTCCTGGTCATCCGCTTGATGCTCTGAATGATTAGTCTGAACAACCTGTTTAAGAGCAGCAATCACTCCTTCGTCTTCCTCGACACCGATTACCGATTGTAATAGGTAATCCCAAGGGACTCGCTGTGAAGTAGGTTTAAGCTCTTTGTGGTCTACCAAATCATCAGAATCCACATTCGGATCAAGTTCGCACACTTCGCCAAATAAAGCCTCCAATGAAAACGCATCCATTTCAGTCTCTTGGGTATCTTGGGTATCTTGGGTATCTTGGGTATCTTGGGTATCTTGGGTATCTTGGGCCTCTTCGGTATCTTCAAAATCTTGAAGATCATCCGTTAGGAAATCACCGTTTAGAGTCTCCACCTCATTTAATAATACCTGTCGCAAAGTAGCTTTAATAAAGCCACTTCGCTTCTCCGGTTCTATTCCTTGCAAAGCTAGCCAAAGATCCGCCTCAGCCTCATCGAAATATAGTGGTATAAAGAAAGATTGGGAAGCCATCATGCCTGCTTGTTTGCTCTCTTCGTAATATTATTGACTAGGGTTGCCGCCATGATTCTAAATCCTGAGGCATTGCCAAACTGCGGATCATCAATCAGTAGTTTATTTTCCAGTTGGATGTGCTCAAAAACCATTTCCCCAACTTTTCCGGCGACAAGGACTGTGTGCAATTTGCCTAACATTGGTTTTAAGGCCTTCTTAACTTCCCGGGAAATATCCGTCCCTAACTGGTTGAGCATATTTTCCATTATTGGATTGAGGTTCAGTGCACCATTATTCCATGGATAGAGCCCCCCATTAACCCGGAAAATCTTATCTAATTCTTTATCATCTGTTTCAATAGGGTTTTCGTGCTTACTTGTCATTTCTTTTAGCTTTTCTGCCACTCCAATATAAGCCCATTTCAATCCCTTTTCAATACTGAAGGAGTTCGGTGGATCGAGCATGACGCCATCATAAAAGGTTGCAATATCTGTCGTCCTAAATCCTGGATCAATGACCACGACATACCCACTGAAAAGTTTGGGACAGGTCGGAATTCCATATTCATTGAGGGTCTCCTTAATAAACACACCATAGCTTTGGGGTAGTACTCGGGAACGCAGAATGTTAAGTTGGCGTATCATCCCTTCCATCGGACCAGAACGAAACTCCACCGAAAAAGACCCCTTTAACTCTGCTTCATACTTCTCCCTAAGGCTGGCATAGTATTTCACGGGCACGCCTGTTCCAAGATAAACATTCGCTTTGGGGCTTTGCTGAGCCAAAGCTAAGGCAACCACAAGCAGAGCGGTAGCTTCTTCATCCGAGGATTTATCTTCATCCCAGCAATAATGCGCTTCGTTAGGATTCAAACTCTCTGCTAAGCTTCCCATAAAATAATGCCGTTGGGCACCTGTAGAATTGTTAGTCACAATTACGTCCAAAGAAGCAATTTGTGTTTCTAAGTCAGATCCTTTATTAATCAGAGTATTTCCCAAGGTTGAGAAAATCCGTTCATTTCCCTTACATATTACTGCAGGAAATAATACCTTCGTATCTCCGGTGTCTAGTTTTATTGCTCCGAATCCCGGATCTGCTCCGGCTACGAGAATATCACTCTCAAACACATTAGTTCCTCCTCGATAAAATTCTATTTTATTAAGTACATACCCCAATCACTTCTATTTTCATACCATTATATACGAAGGAAACACGCTTGTAAAAATTGTTTCTTTGTCTGTTCTAGCTATCGAATAATCTGTAAATTTAATAGATTCCGATGAGAACATATTGAGATTAGAAAAAGGTTGTGTTATGCTAAAGAAAAAATACTGTCATTTTAGGTGCCCTAAGGGGAGAATAGGGAAGTTCGGTTTGAAACCGACGCGGACCCACCACTGTATTCGATGAGTTTCGTAAACCACTGGCGCTTGCTGGGAAGGTTACGGATTGAACGATGATTCGATAGCCAGGAGACCTGCCTAAAGTGTCTATGTCTTCCCACAACAGGGGGAGCGGCGGTGATGACGGTAAAGTCCCGACCACAGAGTTATTTGTGGTCGGGACTTAAACTTTTTCTACAGAAAATTTGCAAATGAGAGGGGAAAAACCATGGAAAATTTAACTGAAGCCAAACTGTATGCCCAACTTCAAGAACTCATAGCGAGAATTTCAGACCTAGACGAAAAGTCTATGATCCAAATCCAAGAACGCTTAGACTCTCTCACCAAACCACAGGGAAGCCTTGGACAACTGGAACATTTCGCTAAGCAACTGGGAGGGATTCAACGTACCTCACGTCCCACTATCCAGAAAAAAGCTGTCCTCTTGATGGCTGGAGATCATGGAGTCGTTGAAGAAGGGGTGAGCGCCTTCCCTCAAGAAGTTACACCTCAAATGGCTTATAATATCATGGCTGGTGGCGCTGGCATCAATGTTCTCGCTCGCCAAGCGAAAGCCGAAGTTTTTTTAACCGATGTCGGCGTTGCCTTTCCCTTAGATGGAAATATCAATCACCAGCGAGTTGCCAACGGTACCCAGAACATGACCAAAGGCCCTGCCATGACACGACAAGAAGCCCTACAAGCGCTAATGGTTGGAGCAGACATTGCTGATGAAAAAATCCACGCAGGATATAACCTTTTTGCGACTGGAGAACTCGGAATTGGTAATACTACCCCTAGTTCGGCTATCGTCGCCCTCCTAACCGATTCTTCCATCGAAGAAGTCGTTGGTCGTGGCACGGGAATTGATGATGCGGGATTACTAAAGAAACGCAGCGCAATTGAAAAAGCCATTGAAGTTAATAAACCGGATAAAGACGACGCTCTCGATGTGCTAACTAAAGTAGGGGGCTTAGAAATCGCAGCGATTGCTGGCAGCATTCTTCAAGCCGCTGCCAGCCGTGTTCCCATTGTAATCGACGGATTCATCTCGACTGCCGGAGCGCTTATTGCCGCAAAGCTTGCCCCTAAAAGTACTGCCTTCATGATTCCTTCTCACGGCTCAGTAGAAATCGGTCACCGTAAAGCCTTAGCTGCATTAGACCTCGAACCAGTCCTTAACCTGAATATGCGACTCGGGGAAGGAACCGGAGCTGCCTTAACCTTTTACTTTGTTGAAGCTGCTCTTCATATTCTCGAAGAAATGGCAACTTTTGCTGATGCCGGAGTCAGTGAACAGTTATAAATAGAATATAAGCGAATCCCTATCCAAAAAACCTGGAGAGTAGGTGAGTATAATCTCTCAATTTACATTAGTCACTGGCGGTGCCCGCAGCGGCAAAAGTCGCTTTGCCGAACTTCTCGCCGCTCATGTACATCGTCCCGTCATTTACATTGCTACCGCCCAAATATGGGACGAAGAAATGGCCCTGCGAGTCAAGAAACACCAGCAACAGCGTCCGTCTACTTGGCGGCTTATCGAAGAACCTCGCAATATTCGTGAAACCTTACTTGAACTTAAAGATGAAGATGGGGTTATCCTTCTCGACTGTGTCACGCTCTGGCTCACCAATCTTCTCTTAGCAGGACAAGCGGAACAAATCCAACGCCCCAACCCTGCCGACCTCAATGGCGAAGAATTCCCACTAAGCCTACAAAATGACACACCTATATCTAACCAGGTAGAACCTCAAGTATTGACTATTGTTCAAGAGGTCGCCCAACTCGCCCAAGAGATTAAACCCTTCGTGATCTTTGTCACCAATGAAGTAGGACAAGGAATTGTTCCCGAAAACCCCCTATCCCGAGCTTACCGAGATTTGGCCGGTCGAAGCAATCAAATTTTAGCCCAAAGTGCTGATCAGGTTTATATGGTCGTGGCAGGTTTCCCTATGGAGATTAAACACTCCGGCGAGAAGCTGCTTGCTTCCCTGCTCAAGGAGTGAATAAATTTGCGTGGATTTCTGATTGCCCTGACGTTCCTAACGCGAATCCCTCTACCCGCACCTAAAGTAGAAATCACCTCAGAGGAATTTACGCGGAGTTATCGTTATTACCCCTTGGTCGGACTTACAATAGGATTACTCCTCTGGCTTCTAGCGAAAGTGTTGATCCTCTATTTCCCCCCCTTAGTTCTTGCTGCTCTCCTTTTGGTAGCTGAATTAGCTCTTACAGGTGGGCTCCATCTCGATGGATTTATGGATAGTATGGATGGTTTGCTGTCCGCTCGAAGTCCAGACCGAATCTTAGAAATCATGAAAGACAGCCGAGTCGGGGCCCACGCTTCCATGGCTCTCATCGGCTTATTACTCCTCAAATTCTCCTTACTGGCGAGCCTAACTCCTTCTAAGTTTTCCATTCTCCTAGTTATGCCTATGATTTCTCGCTGGGTATTCCAAATTGGGGTTATCGCGTTCCCTTATGCCCGCGCTCAAGGACTAGGCAAAGGAATTCATGATACGACTCGCTGGATTCCCTTTCTTGTTAGTGGAGCCGTAGTTTTAGGAATTTCCTTTCTGCTCGCTAAAATTGCTGGACTTATTACCTTTGGAGTTTGCGTCATCGTCGTGACTCTTTGGGCTTTCAAAATTTCCTCCCTCCTTGGAGGATTAACTGGCGACTTGTACGGGGCTATTATCGAACTTTCAGAAGTTATCTGTTTATTAGTGGCATTTCCTTTCCTACATTAAATGTAAAGAAGGATTATAAGAAACGACATTAAACTAAAGAAAGCGTAAGGTTAATGAATCTAAATCATTAACCTTACGCTTTTGTTTTAAAAGTCTCCTAGCGGATCGCCCGAGCTAAACGTTGAATGCCCTCATCAATGATCTCCGGCGTTGAACAGGAATAATTCAACCGCACCTCTGGCGTCACTCGCCCGTCTGGGTAAAATACCGCACCAGGCACATAAAGCACATTCTGACGTATGGTCTCCTGTACGTAGTCAAAACTATTCTTTATCTTCTTGAAGCGAGCCCAGAGAAAAAGCCCTCCAGAAGGAATAATCATGTCCACCTCTTCCCCAATGTGCTTTTCGATAGCTTGGACCATTGCATTTCTACGTTCTCTGTAAAGGGTGCGCAATTCCATAATATGCGCAGGCAGCAGCCCTTCATTCAAAAATTCAAGCACGGCACGTTGCGTGAGGTTATTGCTATGCAAATCCACCCCTTCTTTGGTCAGACAAAGATGTTTCAATATATCGGGGTTCGCCACAACATACCCCACTCTTAATCCAGGCGCAAGAATCTTAGAAAAAGTACCTAAGTAAATCACATTATCTCCCAATTCGATTAGATCCGGTAATGCTTCTCCTTCAAAACGCAAATTGCCATAGGGATTATCTTCAATGACCAATAAATCATAGACCTGAGCGACACGGAGTAGTTCAATCCTGCGTTCAAGCCCCATAACCTTACCGGAAGGATTTTGATAGTTTGGAATGAGGTATAAAAACTTTGGCTTCACAAGTTTTAGCATCTTTTCTAATTCTTCTGGGATAATTCCTTGCTCATCACAGGGAATCATCATCATCCGAGCCCGAAAGGATTGAAAAGCCTGGATCGCTCCCAGATAGGTGGGGGTCTCGACAAAAACAACATCCCCTGGATCAAGAAACGTTTGTGCTAATAAACTCAATCCCTGCTGGCTACCCGTTGTCACCACGATCTCTTCTGCCTCAACCTGCTGGCCTCTTCTCTTATGCTGCTGGGCCAGCCACTGCCTAAGTGGCGGATACCCTGAAGTTTGCGCATATTGCAAGGCGGGTTTTCCTTGCTCTTCAAAAACACGTTGAAAACAACGCTGTAACGCCTGATCCGGGAAAAGTTCAAGCGCTGGCAATCCCCCTGCAAAAGAAATCATACTAGGGTTCTGAGCCGCTTTTAATATTTCTCCGATAAAACTTTCACCCGACGCTTCGATCCAACTTGCGTATTGTATCACAACCACTTCCCCTCTGTCTCAAGCTTACCACGCAGTATCAACTTTTTCACTAATAAAATGTCAAAATTCTTTATTATTTTCATTTCCTGCCTCAAAAATCCAAACGAAAAAAAGCCATCCTACGGAAGGCTCTCAATATTTTCCTATTCACTAAAAAATGGAGCGATATATTATAGGCACTTAAATCTACGTATTTTTCGTAACAATATGCCCTTTCCCATTTTGCTTTCCGATATAAAGCCGATGATCTGAAACCTTATAAAGAGTTTCATAGTCCTTCGCTTCTGTAGGGAACTCCGCAACACCAATACTTATTCCTAACCCATACTTCTCCAAACCCAAGTTATTCTTTAAGCGCTCCATAAGGTTCATCGCATCAGTGCCCAACTTTAGATCTGTCAAAATGACTGCGAATTCATCTCCGCCTGTTCGGGCCACAATATCTACTTGCCTAACGGATTTCTGAAGATTTTGCGCCAAATGACGCAAAGCCAGATCTCCGATCGGATGCCCTTGCGTGTCGTTAAGATTTTTAAACCCATCCAGGTCTAGAAGCAGAAAAAGGAAAGTGGTTCCACGCCTGAGCGAACCCGCCATTTCCCCTAGAATCCGTTGTTCAAACCCTTGACGATTCAAGATGCCTGTCAAACGATCTGTTGTCGCCAAATGCTCGAGTTCTTGTCTTTGGCGGATTGTCTCTAAGGCCATGCTTAACATGCGTACAAACGCTGAGAGAATCTCCTGGGTCTGTTCAATATCTCGCGTCCCAGAGTCTATTAGCCAGAGTTCCCCAACGATCCCTCGATAGGTTTCGATCGGTTGAATCAGGATCTTTTTGACTAGGTGAGGCATATCTTTTTGTTCATCCTCGTTAAGAGCTCTCAAAGTTGGGGCAACATTAGGCACATAACCTAATGGATGGTTTTTCTGTTTATCTTTTTGAATCCATTCTTTCCAAACCGACTCAGACTGTTTAAGTCGGCCAAAGGGCGCACATAATTCCCATTCCCCATCCACTTCCATATGAAAGAAACCAGCCTCTAGGTACAGAATCTCCATAGCCATCTCACCGGCTTCTGCTAATAATTGAACTTCAGACACCGCCTTGACCAGAATCTCTGTTCCCCGAAGGAGCAGAGACAAAGCTTGCTCGCGATCAAGTGCAGCCGAGCGCAACTGCTGCTCATAAACATTTGAAGAAATCAACGGAATAAGTTGTTCCAACCAGTAGAGATTTTCCTTGTCAAAGGATGCTGGATCGTCACTGAATAATGTGAGTACCCCGAGCAATTGGCCGAAATGAATGAGAGGAACACATAAAATCCGACGCACATTGAATTCGCGAAGAAGTTCGCTCCAGGCTGAAAAACAGTTAACCCCTGCAGAATCAGCAGTATTAGATTCATTACCATCGTCGTCAATTTCATGTAGCATCATTTTTGGTCCTGCAAAAGCACGCCCTTCAACTACCCCCTCCTCAAAAATACGAAAGTCTGTAGGGAGAACATCAGGTAAAAACTTTTGTTGTATGTCAGTACGGGCGCTGATAACCAGAGATTGAAATTTTTTGTCTTGCCACAACCAAATACCTGCAATTGTGGAGTTAAAAAATTCAAGCCCTCGCTTAGTCAAAACTCTGAGTGCGCCTTCTAAATCTTCCTCATGATTAATTTCTTGAAGAAGTCTAAAAATATCTTCAGGTTTCAGGCGGTTATGATGAGATTGGAGCGGCATGGGCTTATCACCCTTTCATTTCTCGAGTCACATATTATTTACTTCATTTTATCATAAACCTCACAAAGAAAAACAATTAAATTACCTTAAAGTACTTCTTTCGCGACTTTGCACACTTCTTTTCAAAAAGTTCAGACCCCATTCTAAATTAATATCGGATAAAACGTAGTAAATCCACAAAAAAAGTAGCATTCAGGGTAGCCTTGCCTTAAACTAAAGGCAGGTTAATTCTTTATATTCTTAACTAGCTGATTCCGTCACCCTAATCGAGACTAAAGTAATTATTCTATATGAGGCAATGGCCTATCATAGGATCACTGAATATGTTACGATTATAACTACTAGAATTCACTCTCAAACATTTTAGGGGGGTTAACCATTGAACAAGAAATATTGCTCTTTCCTAACATTGTTGGTCTCCCTCATTTTTGTAATTTTACTTTATCCTGAACTCCAGCGTCCTGCTGCTTTACAGACTTTTGTCACTCAATGGGGATCAATAAGTATTATTGTTGATCTGTTTATTATAACGCTTCTGATGCTTTTTCCAGTCGTTCCGTTTGTTTTAATTGCTGGAGTCAACACCATTCTTTATGGATGGGTCGGTGGCTTTTTGCTCTCCCTTGTCGGAAGCTTGTTAGGTGCCTCTTTAGGTTTTTGGTTAGCCCGCACCCTCGGACAAACGTGGGCTCAACCAAAGGTAGCAAAGCTTGGCAAATGGGGCACTCTTATCGAAGGGAATTGTTTTTCCATTGTCCTTCTTTCCCGACTAGTCCCGATTCTTCCCTCTGCAGCCGTAAATTATGCAGCTGGATTATCTCTAATGACCTTTCCGGCATTTTTATTTGCCACCCTTGTTGGTAAGATTCCCATGATTGTTTGGGAATCCTGGGTCGGCCATTCCTTTTGGCGAGTTTCACATCATCCTGGTCAGTTATTACTCTCTCTAGGGATCGGCGCTCTCCTCTTCGGGGCGTTAGGCTTGTATTGGTATTTTTCCGCCAAACGGCTCAAGGATTATATGTCTTAAATGAGGAAAGAATTTTGCTAGCCCAAGTACCTAGTCCAAATAGGAAATAGCCTCCACGCCGGAGGCTATTTCTTACTTTTGGTTATTGGTCTTCACCACGAGCGATTTTGGCAACTTCTAAAGCATCTTCTTGATAAATATTGGAAAGCAACCACCGATCATCCTGCCATACAAACTCCCAAAATTCTGTAAAGTAAAGCCTGTGCGTATTATCGCCGGATATCTGTCGCTGAGAGGCGTCGACAGTATAATCAATTAAGCTTGCTGAAACCATAACCATAAAATGCTGTGTTGATTCATCTAAATGGCTATGAATGAATTCGATGTCTCCAGTGTTTAGCACAGGTTCTTTGATTATATTGCGTTCGCCGCGCGCTTTCATCCCTTGAAGATCTGTCTGATACTTATTCCGTAGAGTTGCAGCTAAATAATCACTCGCTGCCGAAAGGTCTTGACGACTCCAGGCATCTTGCAGCCAAAAGAAAACCTGGCGGACTCGCCCCACAAGAAAATCTCGATCCCATCGCGGAAAGGTTTCTGAATAATAACGCATGTTCTCACGTGTGAAGTTGATCGCCTTTCCAAAACGCTGCAGATTATCTGAATTTGTGATCGCACGACCATTTAGATCCACCGGCGCCTGGCTGGAATGGATGTCCATGCCTCCTCCTCCGCGACCCTTGCTCGATCTGCCTCGACCACCGCGCCGAGATGAGCTTAAAGTTTTAAAAATAAAGTAGAGAATAACCATTAGGAAGAGAAAACTGAAGAACCCTCCTGAACCTCCTGAAGACGTTCCCCCAAGGAAAAAAAACGGTAAGGGAAAAAAACCGCCAAGCCCTCCTGAAGATCCTCCCGAAAAACCACCCCCAGAGAAAGATCCGCCACTAAAACTTCGCCCGGCACTTCCTCCCAGACTTCCGCCTACTCCTCCGCCTCCGCGTGCTAAGGCCAAAGAAGCTTGGCTCACCATAAGCATGAGAGCTATGACGGCAATCTCAATTTGTTTTTTCCGCGACATCGTGTCCATCCCCTTATCCATACCATCTCTTTTTACGATTTATGTCCACAACCAACACATTGGCACACGCCCCTTGGCGAATTACTCCTTTTCTAAGCCTACTTTAAGTCCGGCCTTAAGTTTTGCCAGTTCATCCTCAACTTCTGTATTCGCTTTGTTCTTCTCCAATTCAGCAAATTGATCCTCAACCGAGTTGGTGTTTACCATTGAGTGGGAAGCCTTGGCCTCCGCCTCCATGCGTTGAACCCGTTCTTTCATACGATCAATATCTGCCAAGGGATCATTGGTGGATAGTCCTGATATTGCTTCATTAGCACTTTTCATTGTCTGTGCACGGCGTTGACGCATGACCAAGTTGTTTCGCTCTAATTTTGCTTTTTCCAACTTCTCCATAAGAACGCGGAGGTTCTCCTGAAGGTCGTCAACTGCTTTAGTCTGATCCACAAGCTGAGCCTCGTAATCTAGCTTGCTGGCTTCTGCCTGTTTCTTATAGGTCAAAGCAGTCCTTGCTAAATCATCCTTACCCTGTTGCACGGCAAGCATCGCCTGCCCGCTGCGCAGTTCAATTTCTTTAACTGCACTCGCAATACGCTCTTCAAGTTGAATCTTATCCGCTACAGCACGATTTACTTGAACCTGGAAATTGCGAACTTCCTCCATTGCTCTATCTACATAGAGATTTAACATTTTCTCAGGATCTTCAGACTTATTCACTATATCCATAATATTTGCTTGAAGAAGATCTTTTACTTTGCTAAACAAGCCCATAGTTTCCAGTCTCCTTTCGTTTTCTCTGAACCATAACTAATTAGGTTCACCCAATAGTCTTTTTTGTTAAGTTCTCGGCTTGAGGCATAAGTGTAACCCTTACTCTTAGTTTATCCATTTTGCGATCGATTGCAATCTTTAATTGTTCTTCATTTTACAACAGAATTTCTTTCTTACAAAAGGTTCTTTTGCTTTTATCTCCATGACAAGCGGAATAAAAAAACTTGGCTGTCGCCAAGTCTATTCTAATAACGTGCAAACGCTTTAGCAATCACCTGATATCCCACTGCGTTAGGATGCACGTGATCCTGACTGATAAGCAACTGCTCTTTACCCCTGAACTCACGATCTAAATAGATCACCTTAAATCTATAGTGTTTCGCCCAAGTTATAATCATTGCATTAGCATTGTCTATAACCCCTTGTGCAAGTGCCATATATACTGCATAGGGTCCCGCTGGCAGGGGATTATAAAGAGTCGCCACTTTGATTGTTGCCATAGGATTGAGCCGCCTTACCTCTTCCCCGATTTGCGCCAGGGTTTTGCTCATGTTATTGAAGAGAATGGGCAGCTGAGTTGTGTTGATAGTCTGATTGGGATTTCCAATAAGATGAAGTAAATCATTCGAACCAATAGTGAGGGTGATCAGAGAAGCCTGGGAGACAGAAAGTCGAAGACCATGATTATGCTGTAACAAAGCAAGGAGTCCACTGGTCGTGAGGCCATCAATCCCCAAGTTAACCATGTGCAGATCCGGGTTATGCCTCCGAAGAAAATCGGCATAAAACCTTGGAAAAGAAAAAGAATTTGGGACACCATAGCCTTTAGTGATTGAATCTCCTAAAGCTAGATATAAATTCACTTTTATCACCGCTTTCAAAGCATCCATATTTATAAGGTATGCATGTTTACCACTCCCGGTCACCTAGAAAAGAATAGCCAATGAAAATCTTGGCATACCTAGCACAAGATAACACATTTAGAAGGCCTTCTTAAGTACAACTTGACACCACTCTCGTTATTTATGATATATTGGTTTAAGAGTATTTCTTGTCTTTGCGAGGTGAAAGAGAAAGAGATTGCCGACGAAGATTTTAAGTGGACACCAGCCATTTAAGCTCTTGAGAATTCAAGAGCTTAAATGGCTTTTCATTTTGAATCAATTCTTTTTGTTTTCTAAAATGGAATCCTTGCAATCTATCAAGTTCTCCAAGCAATAAACTTTCCAGAGAGCACTAAGAGTAATATAATGACCCAGCTCACCACATGGGACATGACCAGGAAAGTACTCGTTGGTAATGTAAGGGCCATAATAATGTGTATCGCTGAACCAACGAGAGAGACACCTCCAAACACTGCGGTCATAATGGTTAATTTCTTACGGCCTGTGGAACTGCTGAAGCGTTCTTGGCCTCTGTGTGGTAGGAACGAAAGTATCGTTATCAGTAATGGCCTTTCTATGGCCACAGAGATAAGAAAAGCAAATCCGATTACTCCGAAGATAATGGGATGTATAAGCTTAAGCGGTAAAGGACTTCCTCCAAAGATTGCAGAGGCAAGCAATGCCATAGTAAAGCCAAAAACACCAAATATTCCAATCCAATCAATTCTGCGGCACCACGCCCATAAAACAATTGTTCTAATAACTGGGATCGCAGTGGCGATTGCAAGAGGAGTAGCGTCATTATTAAAGAATTGATGTAAAAAAATAAATAAAACCCAAGGGACGATTAGATTAACAACAAAACTGGGAACTAATTTTTTACGCGCTTGGCGAAAATGTTGATTTATTTCTTCTGTACTAGCCATTTCTTTAACACTCCCTTTATTATTGATTGGTATTTCTACTTTAAATGAATGATATACTTCCCAATTTCCCCTCTCCAGTCACTATCTTGACAAAAATCACCAATTTATACGCTCTTTTTTCATCTCCTGTTAAGAATTATAACTCTACTTTCTATGCCTTAATAGTTACTTAAGTCACTAAACCTAGGTCACTAAAGCAGTGATTACTAAAGTCATATATTTATTTTACAATGAAAGGATATAATATTACTGAGGAGAATCTAACACATGAGCTACATAAACAACATAAGAAAGTATCTGATAATATTAAGGTTTGTCCTTATAATTTTATTTTTCAACAATATATTTCAAGCTCACAATTTCAAAGAATTACCGGGTCTTGCTTTCTTCACCCTGTGCCTTTTCGTAATCAGTAATGATGCTATAAGAAGCTTGATTAAAAAAAGTAATAATATATGGTACTATTTTTCACTTGCTTTATCCTTAGTTGGGGCAGCCACCTTAAAATATTTCATCAATGATTTTAAAACAAATACTTATTTGTTCTTCTATGTAATTGAAATATTATATATCCAAGGCAAGTATAAGCAATTTTTTTTGGTATTGCACGGCATCTCCTATTTAATCTCAGCATTTTTAACCACTAGAGCATTAAACTATACAACAAGGCTTACAGAGCTAGGAACCAGCTTTTTGTCTTATTCAAGTATCTTATGTATTCTATATTTAGCTCATGCTGTACGTAACGAAAGAGAAGGAACAAAGAAACTGAATGATGAGCTGAAGTCATCGAATATAAAACTCCAAGAATATTCACTCAAAGTCGAAGAACTTACTATTGCTAAGGAAAGGCAACGAATGGCCCAGGAATTGCATGATTCACTGGGTCATTCGCTCATGGCTTTAACCATGCATCTGGAGTTTGCAGAGAAAATCTTCGATACAATGCCTGAAAAAGCAAAAGAAGTGATTTTAAAAGCCAAGAAAATTTCGAAAGATAGTACCGCCAGCCTGAGAATGGCCGTTGATGCCTTGAAGATAGACCGTAATATCGAGGATCTAAGCGAAGCTATTCAAAGAATGATTGATAGTTTTGAAATTCTTGGAACTACTAAAATAGCCTTTAGAATAGATAAACTTTTGGAAGCATTAAATCCAGATATTAAACTCTGTATATATAAAACGGTCAGAGAAAGTCTCACAAATGCGATGAAACATGGAAACGCTACAGCTTTTAATTTGGAAGTAGGTATTCTCGATAACCATGTAAACATGATTATCCAGGATAATGGGATAGGCTGTGAAGCCATTATAAGATCAAATGGTTTACATGGCATAGAGGACAGAGTATTTGCATTGGGTGGGACTGTAAAGTTTACTAGTCGCGAAAATTTGGGATTTCTGACCATGGTAGAGATTCCTATCTATTAGGTGGTGAATAATCATGATAAACGTTATCCTCGTCGATGACCAGGAAATCGTAAGAGAAGGCCTAAAAATGATATTAAGCCTTGATAATCAAATAAATATTCTAGGAGAGGCAGAAAACGGAAAACACTTGCTTGAGATTTTGCCCAAACAAATACCTGATGTTATCCTCATGGATATCCGGATGCCTATCATGGATGGTGTTGAAGCCACTCGGTTGATTAAGGAAAAATATCCAAACATTAAAGTGATCATCTTGACTACTTTCAATGAGGATGAATATATATTCAAAGGTCTCCAAAACGGAGCTGCCGGTTATATTTTAAAGGACTCCGGCATTGATGATATCATCAATGCTATTAAAACTGCTTACAACGGAAATGTGTTATTAAACCCCGAAGTTGCTAAGAAGGTAGTAAAAGCATTGACTAATAACGTTATAGCTAATGAAAATATAAATTCTGAGGTCAGTAGTAAACTTAAACTTCTAACCCCAAGAGAAATGGATGTTACAAAACTTATTGCTGACGGAAAAAGCAATAAGTTTATTTGTGAGGCCCTTTTTTTGACTGAGGGTACGGTAAAAAACTATGTTACAAGAATATTAGAAAAGTTGGAACTAAATAGCCGGACAGAGTTAGCCCTCTATATGAAGAAAGTAAGTCTATAGAAAACATGCCAACAAAAAAACGTTGGTGAGGAAGATACTCCAAACCAACGTTAAAACAATTATGATTTCTACTCAAGCTTATTTCACAATAAAAAAGGACGGTGCATAGCGTTCACCATACTGACTCGATGGATGATTGACGATCTTACCATTGTAGTAAAGAACCGAGGAAGCGCCGCCGTCAAGATTCGCAACATTATAGGCACCATATTCGAGCATTACATCCTGTACATCTTTAAGGGTTGCACCCAGGGACCCGATCTGACGTCCATCAATGACCAGCATCAAAATACTGCCATCCCTCGTTTGCCCTATCGCCGTCCGAGGAGCAATACCCCATCCTCCATCTCCGTGGGTGATCGCCGGTTTACCGTCGACGACAAGGAAAGGACTGAAGGTTACAGCATCCCTGATGCCCATCTGTTTGATTTGGTCCAAAGTATAATGACCAAGTACCAAAACATTGTCCTTATTTAATCCAATGATATCGAAGGTATCGATTGGATCTTTGTAGAGGATATGACCGTCCGAGATGAGGATACCCAGAGGTTGACCGCCGTTACCAATACCCTGGGGGTCATCGAACACCCCTCCATTAATGACTGCACTTGCTCCGTTCTCCTTGGCAATATCCTCAGCCTTTTCTCCAATCTTGCCGAGATAACGCGTTGCTGCCACTTTAACACGTCCAGGATTCTCAATTTTAAGCAGATATCCTTTAAAGCCCTTTTGACTGATATCGATGAGTTCCGTTCCTGTATTCTGACTGGTTCCCCGCATCTTAATATTTGATGGGTCTGAATTGCCTAGATCCGTGGCCTTGTCATTATCCATAATTTTTCTAATCTCTGCTTCGCTGAACAAGTACGTTGCTAAATATTGATGACTCATCGTCGTCATTGCGCTAGTCACCCACAACTCGCGTAGCTTCTCAAAAGGTTGAAAAGGTACAAACAAAAACCCTAAAAAGCACAAGCTAAAGATTAGTAAAAGACTAAGCATCCCTGTCAATACCTGCTTTAGCCTTCTCCTCTTGCGGCTATAATAGTAAATCCCTGCTGGATTTCTCTCAAGTCTCGACTGCATTATTGGGTTTGAGGACCTAGGAATCCCTGTATTACTCATTTTGCCTCCATTCCCTAGGAATAAACATCATTCATTAAATACCTTTATTCTATACCATATTTATTAATAATGTTCAACCAATTTTTAGGAACATCTAGGGCATTTGAGTAAAACCGCTCAACCTATGATAGCCTACTGGCCAAGACATCTCTGAAGTAAGGAATTACAGCCTAACGATTGCAAATTCTTTACCTAACTTTACCCAAAAATAGACGCAATCAATAAGCTAAAAATAACAAGATTAATCATACCCTCCATTGCCAATAGTATCCGAGTCGTGTTTTCAGTTGGCAGAATATCGCCCACACCCCCGTGGTTAAACCCAAGGCACTGTAATAGATGAATGCAATTGCCTTATCGACCCAACGTTTAACAAGGCAATAACAATATCTAAAACCTTACCATTCCTGGAGAGGAATTTTTGAAACAAAGAGCATTCCCAGCAACCATGTCAATACATAGCGCAAGTGTTTAGCTATTAAACTACCCCGAACTACTGCGCAGAAATCAAAAGCGACTCATCACTTCACCGGTCACCCATTTCATCTTTGTTTTGATTGTACCAGCCTGATGTTGCTAAGAGATCTCCTGCTCGAACAATGGGACCGTTTACTTTTCACAAAGTAAGATCCGGCTTCTAGACTGCTAAAGAGAACCTTAAGCTAATCCTTGATTGGCCTAAGGTTCTCTTCACTGTTTTGCTATACCCAGATTATGAAACTTCTTCCTTAGAGAGTGGCTTTCTCCTACCACTTATTTGACAACGATAAGTAGTTCTCCGGCCTTGACCTGCTGACCTTCCTTGATCTTCACTGAACTGACAATCCCTGCAATAGAGCTCGTGATCCTTGTTTCCATTTTCATAGCTTCGACAACCGCTAATGGCTGGTTCTCAGTTACCGTGTCCCCTTCTTTAACCAGCAATGACACGACAGTCCCTGGGATAGGCGACCCGATTTCATTTTTATTGTCAGGGTCTGCCATCTCCGTCAAACTGTATTCTCCCAACTGGCTGAGAAGGTTGATGCTGCTCCAGTTCTTGTCCTTGATTTTGATTTCTCTTCTATTCCTGTTGACTTCAAAAACTATCGTCCTGTAGCCCTCCGGATCTGGCTTCTCAATAGAGCGAAGCTTGATCATTAGGCTTCTGCCTTCAGCAACTTCAGCCTCGATGATTTCTCCTTCGTGAAGGCCGTGGAAGAACACATCGCTCCCGAGTCTGCTTAGGTCTCCGTATTCGGCAGCAATTTTCAAGAACCCTTCAAACACTTCCGGGTACAGGGCGTAGCTCAGGATATCTTGCTTCGTTGGTTCAAATTCAAATTTATTCCTCAGGTGCTTGGCGATACTGGCAAGATCCTCGTCGGGGAGCAGTTCACCTGGACGCGCGGTTATCGGTTTTTCTCCTTTCAGTACCAGCTTCTGGAGCTTCTCTGGGAATCCTCCCATCGGCTGGCCCATCATCCCCATGAAATACGATACAACCGAATCAGGAAAAGCCATATTTTCCGCTTTCTCATAAATATTCTCCGGGGTGAGGTTATTCTGAACCATAAATATGGCGAAATCACCTACAACTTTTGAGGACGGAGTGACTTTCACGATATCCCCCAACATTTCGTTGACTGTCTTGAACATTTCCTTGATCTCCGTGAACTTATGCCCGAGACCGAAACTTTCCACTTGAGGCTTAAGGTTGGAGTACTGCCCTCCGGGAATCTCATAATTGTAGATTTCAGCCGATCCCGATTTCAGGCCTGACTCGAACTTGCCATAGACCGGTCGTACCGCTTCCCAATAGTCCGATACCTTTTGGATTCCCTTCAGATCAATGGCCGGATCCCTTTCCATATTCTTAAGTGCTGCAGCAATTGAATTCATGGCCGGCTGGCTCGTTAGGCCGGACATGCTGTTGAACGCAGTGTCCACAATATCTACCCCGGCTTCCACAGCCATAAGAACCGTTGCCACCCCATTACCTGTGGTGTCGTGGGTATGGAGGTGGATAGGAATTCCGATCTCGTTCTTTAAGGCGCTGACCAGCTTGTAAGCTGCATGGGGCTTCAGAAGAGCCGACATGTCTTTGATGCCCAGGATATGGGCTCCGGTTTTTTCCAGATCTTTGGCGAGCTTGATATAGTAATCCAGATTATATTTTTTCTTGCTGCTATCAAGGATATCCCCGGTATAACAGATACAAGGTTCGGCGATCTTCCCGCTCTTTAAGACTTCCTCAATAGAAATTTCCATGCCTCTCAGCTCATTTAGGGAGTCAAAGATTCTGAAGACATCGATACCTGCGACTGCTGACTCTTTAATGAATTCCCGGATAACATTGTCAGGATAGTTTTTATAGCCTACCCCATTAGCTCCTCGTATGAGCATCTGGAACAGAATGTTCGGGACTCTTTTTCTCAGTTGCTCAAGCCTGGCCCACGGAGACTCCTTGAGGAACCTGTAGGCCACGTCAAAGGTCGCGCCACCCCACATTTCCAGAGAAAATAGGTCCTTGCCGTAGACCGAAGTTGCTTTGGCGATCTTGAGCATGTCCTTGGTCCTGATTCTTGTCGCCATCAGAGACTGATGAGCATCCCGCATGGTCGTGTCTGTAAGCAACACTTTCTTCTGATCGTTTATCCATTTAACCAGCCCTCCGGCGCCTTGAGTATCCAGGATCTGCTTGGTGCCGCTCAGATCACCCGAACTGATTCCGTCGATTTGGGGCACCTTAGGGATATCGTATTGTGGCTTTATCCCCATCGCCTCGTTGACCACGACATTGCCGAGGAACTTCAGAAGTCGGCTTTCATCATCAGTCTTCTGGGTGAGCGAGATCAGGTCGGGATTTTCCTCGATGAAACCGGTATGGCATTCTCCGTTCAAAAACAAGGGGTGATTGAGCACATTGATTAGAAAGCCGGTATTGGTCTTGACTCCTGTAATCTGCGTTTCAGTTATAGAGCGGATGGATTTCTTGATGGCATCCTGAAAACTCCTGGACCAAGAGATATTCTTGACAAGGAGACTGTCATAATAAGGGCTGATTTCAGCTCCCGTGAATCCGTTGCCACCGTCCAACCTGATCCCAAATCCCGAACCGGTCCTGTAGGATTCGATCTTCCCGGTATCAGGAGCAAAATTAGTCGAAGGATCCTCCGTTGTGATCCTGCATTGAATGGAATATCCGTTGAGCCTGATGTCCTCCTGCGAGTTTATCCCGATCTCAGGAGAATTCAGGGCGTTTCCTTGGGCGATCTGGATCTGAGCCTGTACGAGATCTATCCCTGTAACCATCTCTGTCACCGTGTGCTCAACCTGGATCCGTGGATTCATTTCAATGAAATAATAATTCCCCTGGTTGTCTACCAGAAATTCGAGAGTTCCTGCGCTCCTATAGTTTACAAACTTGGCAATTTTCAGGGCGTCCTGATAAATATTATTTCTTATTTCTTGGGGGACTGAAAAGGCCGGAGTAAATTCCACGACCTTCTGGTGCCTTCTCTGGATTGAACAATCCCGTTCAAACATATGAACTATATTGCCGTACTTGTCCCCGAGGACCTGCACTTCGACATGCTTCGGTTTTTCAATGAATTTTTCCATAAAGATATGATCGATGCCAAAGGCTTTTTTCGCCTCACTTTTAGCACTTAAGAAGGCAGAATCCAGCTCACTCTCGTCTCTGACAATCCGCATTCCCCTTCCACCGCCTCCCGCAGCTGCCTTAAGCATCAGGGGGTAACCACACTCAGTCGCGTGGATTTTTGCTTCAGCCACAGTTTTAACATCCTTCTCATAACCAGGGATGATCGGAACTCCAACTTCCTTGGCGACGATCTTTGACTTAATCTTATCTCCCAGCCTGTCCATCATCTCTGCCGTCGGCCCGATGAATTCGATACCTTCCTGCTCGCAGCGCAGGGCAAATTCAGGGTTTTCCGACAAAAAGCCGTATCCTGGATGGATGGCATCCACACCCTTCTTGAGTGCCAAGCTGATGATCTCCTCAATATTCAGATAAGCATCAACAGGACTCCTGCCTTCGCCGATGAGATAAGCCTCATCGGCTTTGCTTCTGAAGAGAGAATATTTGTCTTCGTTGGAATAGATAGCAACAGTCCTTATTCCCAGTTCATTGCAGGCTCTGAACACCCTAATCGCAATTTCGCCTCTATTGGCGACCATCACCTTTTTAAAATCACCCATGATGTCTTCCTGGTTTCCAAATACTAAACAATTCTATGCATTTGCCCAATATCTTCACTTTGCCGACTAAACAAAGCGGTAGCATCACAGGATTCAGCTACTAGGGTCAATACTCTCGTATCAAACATCCGCGAGCCTATGGAAGCTCCATTAAGTACATCAGATGTGCGACTGTTAGTCGCCCTTAAAGGTCACTCCGCACAAGCCTTTCAACTAAGTGTACTTGCGCAGTGGTTTAGTTTAAGTTCAATCGTTAAGCAATCCCCAGTAGAAGTTTCCTACGCACTAACCATAAACCAGGCGTGTTCACTTCCTTCCGGTTTTTAAATAATTTATTAACCTGTTTGCTGATTTCGCTCCACTGGCCCCAGGCGTTCATTTTCTTGAAGGCCGTTAGTTTTTTCTTGGGTACTAATTTATCTTGAAGTAGTTTCGGCACAGCTTCTTTCAAACCGTAACTTCGCCTCGCTTCATCTGGTATTCTACAATTATTGGTAATTACCTCTTGGAATCACAAGAAAAGTAACTGAGTAGCATCATAATCTAAAATTATGATGCTACTTAAGCTAAAAAGCATTAAATCGCCATTTTTAATCGTATACCTTCATTTTCAAGAAACATATTTATGTCTTCTAGTGATATTCTCATCATCGTCTTCAATATATATTCTTTCTTTCGATTCTAACCTATGTAATCGTCCTTACCCTTTTGAAAATAGGCAATCAATCTATGGTGCTTTCTTAGCACGTTATTTTTTGATTATACCATCAATGGCTCTGCAGCAGAAACCCCTATTTTGTGCAGAATCATCTCCTCACTGTTAATCGCCGAATTCCTGACAGGCATGGCAAAGAGTATTTACTTGTAACAACTGTAGGCAATCATGAATCAAAACAATACAATATTGATAACGCTTACTTAAGAGTTCCAGGTTGTTAACAAAAAAATCCAAATCAACAGCATGAATCAAATTACTGGAAGAATATCTATGGTTAAGTATCTTCGCTCCCTACTAACCCAGCTTTTAGTTATTTTAATACCCCTCTACGGAAATCTATGGACTGAAGATACACGATCTTTTTTGCCAAGTGATGTCTCCTGTTACAGCTTTGAATATGCTTGCAAAATCGACTCTACCGCTTTCACTACTTCAGATTCCTGCACAGTCGTATAAAGCATACATTCCAAATCATTCTCGGGAATTGTAAACTTAGCAGCCAGTAAACTCGATCGTTATTTTTTCTACGCAATGCAACTTTAATTCCATCAATTATAAAAGCATACTTCTGATCGGTTATGTGGTTATTTATTTCCTCCAAAAGAGACTGCACCCTTTTCCAACGTATCTGTTGG
>NZ_AGAF01000041.1 GCF_000224515.1 Desulfosporosinus sp. OT
ATTCTTGGCACGATAAAGCCGATCTTCAAACTTTTCACCATCCACGATTCCGTATTTGGACGTATCCGCTAGAGGAACTTCTTGAACCCCTACTATGCTTGCACCGTAGCGCTCATATTGATTGATCATTTGACGTAAAGCAGGTACTTCAGAATAAATAATATCATCCCCTAAGAGGACTGCAAATGGTTCATTGCCAATAAACTTACGAGCGCAATAGATTGCATGCCCCAAGCCTAACGCCTCTTTTTGCCGAACGTAATAAATATCGGCCATCTGCGCGACATCTTGCACCAAATCCAACAGTTCGTCTTTGGAGTTTTTCTCCAAAAACACCTCAAGCTCCATGGAACGATCAAAGTGGTCTTCTATGGCCCGCTTATTCCGCCCCGTCACAATAATAATATCTTCGATTCCGGCTTTAATAGCCTCTTCCACAATATATTGAATCGTTGGTTTATCCACGATAGGCAACATCTCTTTGGGTTGAGCCTTGGTTGCTGGCAAAAAACGGGTTCCCAATCCTGCCGCTGGAATAATTGCTTTACGAATTTTACGCATATTCTTCGTTCTCCTTTTAATAACACTCGACTGATTTCGACACATATGTTCTAAGAGAAAAGGGAGGGGCCTGGAACCTTTACGTAATGGTTAACGAAGTGATCCTTTACGCCGAGTAGTCAGAATTGTTTCCCATTGTGGGGGGGTAGACCTCTTTGGGAAGGCTAACCGAACGGGAGGGCTTCCTAAAATATTTCATAATTTGATTAATAATTGTATCTGTTGCTTTCTCGATAGAATACCTACTCGTATCAATCTCGATATCCGGATTATTAGGTGTTTCAAAAGGACTTGAAATACCGGTGAAATTAGGTATCTCACCTGCTCTAGCTTTTTTGTAAAGTCCTTTTACATCTCTTTTTTCACATTCTTCAAGTGGCGTGCTAACATATATTTCAATGAACTCATTGCCAATAATCTCCTTAGCATTATTCCTGTCTTTGTTGTAGGGAGAAATGAACGAAGTAATGGTAATGATTCCAGCATCATTCATTAATTTGGAGACTTCTGCGATTCTTCTAATGTTCTCAACTCTATCGACTTCTTTAAAACCTAAATTCTTGTTAAGACCGTGTCTTATATTATCGCCATCAAGTAACATAGTATGTTTACCCATAGCAATGAGTCGCTTTTCGACTTCATTAGCAAGAGTTGACTTTCCTGAACCTGAAAGACCGGTGAACCAAAGGGTTAATGGTTTTTGTCCCTTTTGCTTAGAACGGATCTCTCGGGTAATATCTGTATTTTGCCATACGACATTCATCGACCTTCTAAGCGAGTGGTCGATAACCCCACAAGCTGAGACTATATTTGTTATCCTGTCAATTAAAATAAAACCACCTAGAGCTTTGTTATTTTCGTACTTATCAAAAACCATAGTCTCGGATAATGCAATATCACACGAGGCCATATCATTCTTTAAGAGTCTATCTGCGCTGATATTGTTTCCTGTATTAAGGTCAATCTTATATTTTATCGACATCACCATTGCGGTCAGAATTTTTGTTCCTACCTTAATAAGATAGTTTCTACCTGAAACAAGCTCTGTCTCATCCATCCAAAGAATTGTTGCAGTGAACATATCAGCAAGTTTAAAATTTTCATCTTTTACTAAGATACAACCCCTTGATACATCTACTTCTCTGTCAAGCTGAATCATAACTGATTGACCCATAACTGCATTAACGTATTCATTATCCTTAATAAAAATACCCTTAACCTGTGCTTTTTCATTGCTTGGAAGTGCTATAATCTCATCACCGACAGAAATATCCCCAGATTCAATGTGACCATAACATCCTCCAAAAGTATGGTTCGGCTTAACATGTACAGGCATGACGAAACCATCTTTAATAAAATCAGAATTAACTTTTATTGTTTCAAGATATGAAAGTATGGGTAATCCATCATACCAAGGTGTTTTTTCAGATTGCTTTGTAACATTATCCCCTTCAGTTGCTGAAACCGGAATAACCCTTATACTTTCAAGATTAAAGTTAGCTGTAAAACTTAAGAAATCCTGCTTGATCTCATTAAACTTATAATGGTCATAGTGTATTAAGTCCATCTTATTTACTACTAGAACAAAGTGCTTAATGCCCATCATAGTACATATTCTGGTATCTCTTCTTGTTTGCGTAAGCACACCTTGTGTCGCATCCACAATAATAACAACAAGGTCAACAAATGAAGCACTAACCGTAATATTTTTCAAATATTGCTCGTGGCTAGGTATTTCCAAAAAAGCGAAGGATCTCTGATCTGTTGTAAAACACCGAAAAGCCACATCAATAGAAATTCCTTGTTCTCTCTCGGCCATCAATACGTCTGATAAAACGGAACAATCGATTTTCCCTCCACCGCTTCCTATTATACTGTCAGGTTCTAACGCATTTTTCTGTTCAGAGAATAATAACTTAACATCATATAACATTTGCTGGAAAAGCGTAGATTTACCATTACCAACTGAACCACATGTAATAAATTTCAGTAAGCTTTTCATTAAGAATAACCCTCTCTCTTACGTCTTTTCATTCTACCAGGTGCTTCGTGGTCAATACTCTACTGGTTCTCTTATATATAATTGCTCTACCATACCTACATGTTTAATCTCTTTAATCGATATTTCATCCCTAAATCCAAATATTTTCTTTTCTGTTGACAATATAAAATCCTTTTTCATTCAGATTGTTTTCACGATTATAAAGCATCACAGTGCCATCCATTTGCTTAAAGATGCCCCCGGCTTCTTCTACAATGCATTGCATAGCAGCTGTATCCCACTCAGAAGTTAAACCAAAACGATAATATACATCTGCTTTGCCTTCAGCTACCATGCACCCTTTTAATGAGCTTCCTGCCGAAACCGCCTCCTTAATCTTATCTTTATTATCTTTAATTAACCTTGCTTCTTTTTCAGATGAATGTGACTTGCTCCCCACAATAATAAGACTTTCTAACTTATTTGTAACTCGAAGTCTTATGCTTTCAGATTTAAGCTCTCCACTTTCAACTTTTTCTAAATATGCACCATTGTCTTTACTTGCAAAATATAGTTCTCCAGCTATCGGCACATAAATAACGCCCATAACAACCTTATGCTTATACGCTAACGCAATGTTGACCGTAAACTGGCCATTTCTTTTTATGAATTCCTTGGTTCCATCCAATGGATCAACGATAAAACAAAAGTCGTGTGTTAATCTACTTTTATCATCTCTGGATTCTTCTGATAAAATTGAATAATCCGGGAAATTATCTTTAAGCCCATGAACAATGATTTCATTAGCTTTTTTGTCAGCTAATGTCAGAGGAGACTTGTCCTCTTTGAATTTAACATTAAAATCTGTTTCATAAATTTTTAAGATTTCATTTCCCGCTTTTATAGCTAATGATTTGCATTCCTTTATAATTTCTTTCAAACTCATTTAATCCTCTCCATAATCTCAAGAGTATTTACAAGTACATAAAGTGAAATGAAGTATTCCTCTCAGATAAACCTCATTCTTTTCTGTTTACAACTACCAAGGGAATAGAAAACTAACTCCGTACCACTTTGCAAACAAGCATTTTGGCCCATTGTATACCCCCCCCCATTGTCAAGACACGGTTTTTGAAATTTAAGTTGTCGACACTTTCCATTTCCTTTTAATTGATTTTCATTTAGAATTATTCTTAAGCCAACCAGATAGATCTTTATCAATCAATTCTTCAAGATTTAAAATATCTTTTTTATAAAAAGATATAAGTTTATCTTTTAAATCTGGTTCAATTTCTTGTTTTACTAATTTTTTCTTTAAATAATTACTTTTCTTTAACTGAAGATACTTTAACGTTTCTTTAGGTATTGTTTTTTTAATAAGTTCTTTAATTAAATTCGGTTTTAAAATAACTTTATTTAAAAAAGTATTTTTAGGAATACCCGAAATATTATATTTATTTGTTGTACTGAATTCAAAATCAGGTTTTAATCCTAAAAATTCCAATATTTCCCTTAATACTTTACTTACATCTTTTTTAAGTTCTTCAAAAAGAATTATCCTCACACTACTTCTTCCAAAAACATCAATATATGTCTTTACTTGTGAAGAATAAAGTCCTACCTCTTTATAGTGCCATATAAATTCATAGTTGTTATCTATTCTTTCTTGTTCTAACTCCAATGCATTTTCGAATGATAATGACTCCCTCATATCTTTTCGTAAATGTGAATAAGCTGACAATGCGCGATCCACTGGATTTCTTAATATGATTATAATTTTTGCTTCTGGGTTATCTTTTTTGATGTCCTTTGCACTTTCATAAAAATATAAATAATCTACCGATGCTTCGGCAATAATTTTTTCACTAGCTACACTACTAAATAGCGATAAATATTTAGAATAATCTCTTACAACAAAATCATCTACTCTTTTATCCCCTGGTCCTCGATGTGGAAACTTATTATACTTATATGAATAGAATTTAGGTTCTTTAGGTTCACAAAAGAAAATATCGGGATGTTGTTGTAAATAATAATAAAGTGAAGTTGTAGCACTTTTTGCTGCTCCAACTATAAATAAATTTGGGGTTTTGTCTGTCATTTAATACCCTCATTTCTTTTAGCTAAAAATTCACACTGCCATAAATAAAGATCAGAAGTGCCTTGGTTAAGGCAGCTAGTGCCGGCATCCTGCCAATCTCGAAATTCTCAGAGATTACTGGAAGGCATATCGCCCGAAAGAATGGCTTTTGAATATTACGATCGGATAGAACCCAGCAAACTATAAAAGAAGCTGGCGAAATATAGTAATGCTAACATAAAAATTGATCATCCCGAGAGCCTATCCTGTGAAATTTTTTGTCTAAGAAGTTAATTCCACCAGCACTACTATGAAATATAGTTGCCCCATTACTTGCCCTGTTACCAAAACATAAATTATTTGTTTGATCCCAAGATTTCGATACAAATATACCTACTCCCGACCATATGAAATATGGAATCAATAAACGTTTGAGCTTCCTTAATACAAGAGAAAATTCTCCATTTGCTAAGGAGTCCCTACTTACAAAGTATCCCGACACAAACAAAAACACTGGAACGGCATAATTTATGAACTGCCTTAAGATTATTTCAATTGTCGCGTTTATTGAAATGTCTCTTATTGCTGCACAAAGGATTGCGATTGCTCTGATAAATTGAAAATAGTAATCTTTTTCTGAATTCAAGAAATTCCACCTGCCTTTTAAGTATTGTTTGATTGATAAATATTCAGATGAAAAACAAAGGAAATTCTTTTATTATTTTTACGGCCAGACTGAGCTAACGGGAAGGCTTGCCTCGATCACTCCCGTTCCGGTTAAGGATTAACCCAGCGAGAGACCCCTGACTGGAGCAAAATCTCTTTTAGCCTATAACTTGCCTCTTTATCCTCGAAAGCATAGTTCTCCCCTTCACATACACTTTCCTAAAAAAACTAACCTTCGTATACCTTTCTACTAGTTGACTAATATCTGTCGAACCTAATTCTTTAAAAAACAGCGACCTCTTGGGATTATAATCAACTGATTTTATAGCTGATGGATTATATAATAAGGCTAGATTTATATTTACCTTTTCACAATAAACTTTATCAGCTTGAGACGAAAATATTACATCTCCTTTGCCTGAGTTTACTAGAATCAGTGATGTACCTCTATCATCATCAAAGTTCGGGAGAACGTTTTCTATTCCCCAAAAATCAGCCAAAGTTATATCACTCTGGCGGTTAATCGATTTGAAGCTGCAATTATAGCAGGATGGACGCAGATATAAATTTTTTAAAAACCCTTGAACATATTTATTTTCACTGCCCAGTTCTGTTAAAATTTCTCCTTCTCTAAATTCAAATGATATCGAATACTTCCTCCAACCAAGAATCTTATCCCTAAAACTAATAGCCTTGAACGCTCTATTATTTGCCATCTTACTGCGATATTTTTCCCATACCAAAGGTGAAGGAACCCCGTGGCAAACAATATCCAGACAAATTAAGGCCTCATAGTCCTTACCAAGATATGTCCTAAGTCCTGCGACCTGACAGGGAGTCCCAGAGAATAAAACCTGTCGCCCTTGTTTCAAAAAGTCCCGTATCTGCTTATAGGTATCCCCAATGCAACTCTGAACATATTTGGACCCTCTAAAATTTCCGAGACTATCAATGCTATCCGTCCAGCTATGGACTACACTAAATTCTTCATCAAATCCAGCTCCAAATACGACTCCATGATTAGCAATCACGCTCTCCGCTATAACAGTAAACACGCCCCCGGACGAACTTTGTTTCCTGATCTTGTCATCTTTATTAATACAGGCATAAGCAAGCGGGTGATTGTCTACAGTAGACTTACATAAGACAGGACATGCTTTTTCACAAAGGCCACAGTCGGTGCATCTTTCTAGATCCACTACTGGATACCAAAAGCCTTCAACATCAGACTGCATGCTGATGCACTTTTGCGGGCAACAATTGTAACAGGCATGACATCCACAACAGCATTGTTTATCGGTTAAGTTAATCATAAACACCTATCCTTATTGAAGACTTGGCATTTATTTAGCACCTTTTTCACTGGCGAAAGAAATAATTTCTTTTCATAGCTATCGAG
This sequence comes from Desulfosporosinus sp. OT, assembly GCF_000224515.1. GTDB lineage: Bacteria > Bacillota > Desulfitobacteriia > Desulfitobacteriales > Desulfitobacteriaceae > Desulfosporosinus. The sequence goes on from NZ_AGAF01000041.1 coordinate 6,688, forward strand.
CCCTACTTGCCACATTAAACAAATATAGATTAAGGAGAATAAAACTATTTTAACAACCAACAGTAAAAAACTATCTTGAATAATAAATAGATTGATTCCATATCCGCAAAGTAAAGATATCAGCATTGGCAAAGACATTTTTCCAATATTTATCCAAAAGAGAGGTATATTAAGCCCTATCCACCGATGATAATAGATGTTTATGATAATCACATTACCTACAATGAGTGATACTCCGGTAGCTAAAGCACAACCAAAACCGCCCCACATTTTGGCCAAGGGGATACTGGTTAAAACGTTGAGGACGGCAATACAAAGATACACGATTGATCTGAATGCATTCCGATTTTGAGCCTGCAAAATGGCAATACCCACATTTTGAATCAGCGGAATGGTGATAGGTATCATTACCAGGAGTACCATATAATAGGCGTCACTGTAATTTAAACCTGCCCACAGGATTATGAAGGCCTGTCCAAACAATATGAATCCGCTTAAGATGTAGGCCATTATCGCATACTGTACCCTTCCTATTTTAATCATTATATGGGACAAGTCGTCATTACTGGCGTTATTAGCCACCATCATCGTGATTCTTGGTAAAAGAACACTACTTACGGAAGTGGAGAACATAATATACATGGTAGTTAACTGCATCGCCACCGCAAAAATAGCAACTAGTACTGTTCCGGAAACTATGCCCAGAATAAACTGGCCTGTACTCCAATAGACTTTGTCCACGATAACACCCAAAAATATAAAGAAAGAATAACCTGCTATTTCCTTTAATAGAATTAGGTCAAACTTTTTAAAGTAGATCGTTGTTTTTAAAACTCTAAAGCAGTAAACAAGATTTATTAGCAAACAGCCGATGTTCAATACAGTGTTTACTACAACCATCGACACTGAACTATAACCAAGATATAGCAATGGCAAGATGATACATGGGGTCATTAAGGAACGAATAATAGCAACCAGCTTAACAAATACAAATCGTTCATGGGCCTGCATGATTGAACCAAAAACCCCCAACGGAAATGATACCGCAAAATTAAAAATCAACAGCATCATCATAATCTTAGCTTTTTTCAGCTCCGCAGCCGCCAGAGTAGCACCAAACATATTATCAATATTAGAATATAAAACTACACCCAGAATAACGGTTAAAAGTCCAATAAAGCAATAGAGAATCAGAAACATCCCATTCATGTTGGACTCAGCATCTTTATCGCCTAGGGCTCTATTTCTGGCAGTATATCTTATGATGGTATTTCCCAAGCCTAGATCCAGTATGCTAAGATAACCCACCACTGCGCCTATAAGGGAATACAACCCAAATTCTGACTGACCCAGAAGCCTAAGCATTATTGGCGTATAAAGAAGGCCAATAATAATGGTTATGAATATCGATGCATAAGACAGCAGTGCCCCGGCTTTTAGTTGATTCACTTTCATAGTAAGGCCTCGTCCTTATCTAGAAGGGCATTTTGTAAATAATCAAGAGCCTTATTACGTTCAGATTCTAAAATTGGGGCAACATGCGAATAATTAACATTAAAGATATCAGCGTTATTATTAATCTTATTCCATTTTCTTGACCCTAGATTAAAAGTTGAAAGCAATGTATCAATCCTTGAATTCATAGAAGGAGTTTTAGCAACCCTATCAAAGATAATAAATGGTTTTTCGAGCAAGATCGAAAAAACTGTACCGTGGAATGAATCAGTCAAAAATACAGTTGCTGAATTGACATAGTCAATAAACTCACCTGGATCCGCAGAATAGTGGACTCGGTCATTCATATCTGCCAAATTAACAGTCTCAAGCTTGTTGTCTAATGCTATTTTCCTAATACTGTTTTGATTCTCTTTAGAAACTTCACCAAGAAAGTAAGTTAGCAAGTATGCATTTTTAGGTTTGTGATCCGACGACTTGGTAACAGAAAGCCATTTTTCTTTGGACAGCATCAGCGTCGGATCCACCAGAACAACGGTATCCCTTCCCGTTAATTTTTTAATGATTCTGGCACCTGCTTCTTCTCTGACAGATAAATTCTCCATTTGTGACAGCCACGAGCTATAGTTTTCTACATGCTCATCAGGAATAGCCGATATTCCAAAACTGGGCGCATAAGCAATCCGCTTATGCTTAGGAGCAAATGTCAAGAAGTCAATGGACGATCCATGCCTGAAGGTTGGATTCCACACCTGGTCACTTCCAACAACAAAATAGTCATATTCATCTGATAGATTGGTTGGAATGTTGTTTTCTGATATGGTGAACTGGGTCTCATAAATATTCTCATTTGTGAATTTTTTAAAGGCATTCATTCTTTGAGAACGGCCTCTATCAACATTTTCTTTATTCAACCTATTACTTATTTTTGCATTAACCCTTTCGAAGAATTCTTTCATGTCTTTTATTTTGCGAAGCTTATTTTTAAAACCACTTTTATATGGAGTATTTACGATCGTCTCAACTTTACACCCTAACGATTTAAGCACTTCCTGCGAAGCGTAGTTTTGTAACCTATTACCATAATTTGTATAGTCACAAATTGTTATTATTCCTATCTTTTTCATGGTTCCCCCCCTAGTTAGTTTTAATCTATTAAATTGCATCCGTAAGATCATCCCCTAAATTACTATTAAGAGATAAGCATATAACATTACTTGTTTTTTGATTTAACTGTTTTATTTACTTCCCTGTAAAAAAAATCATAATACCATAAAAGAATATTAAAAATATTTCTAAAAAGAGAAAACATATGGATATGTACTTTCCCCTCCAGTATAAATAAAACTGTAGAACCAATACAAAAACAAATAAAGAATAAAGGCAATAATTATAATTAATTTGCCTGATTTCTTTGCAAATATATTAGGTATCTGAGGTATAGTCAGAATATTAACGAATAGAAAATATATACTCAATCTATACGCGTAGATACTAACAGATGATAACTGGGCAACAAACAGTTCAATAATCATTAAATATGTAAGATATTTATTATATGCATTTTTTTTGCAATAAGTTGAAAAATTACATAGAATTAAAATCAAATAGGGTGCTCTTTTTATTATTGAATTAATTGAAAAACCCACGCCCTCCTCCCCAATATACCCTATATATCTATCGGTCAAAATTCCAGTATTAACTAATAACAATACAATCTTTGAATATAATAGTATAAATACTAATGAAACCACTATAATGGCGCACTGTTTAAAAAATGAGATGACTATATCTTCTTTCATTGTTAAATAGCGATATAATACATAAAAAAATATTCCCATTACTGCCGATCCATGTATTATAATTGCGCACACCATACAAAAAACATATTTTTTAAAATCTTTTTTAACAATAAAGTTAATCGAATAAAAAACAATGGCAGCAGCAAGTAATTGACGCATAAGATTTAAAGAAACGTTATACAGTATAAAATAATATACTAACATTCCAAATGGCATTGACACATGCTCCCGAAAACGATAAATGCCTTTATATACGAAATACGTAGTCAAGAAATTAATTATAAAGAATAGCCAGAATACATTATCGGTAAATCTTGAAATAATATATACCAAATATAAATAACTACTTTCAATAGAGCCGTACCTAATATTTGATATAACCGCAGCGAATTCGGAATAGGAGTCACATTGTACAGCTTGGTTAAAATAGGGTATCCCGTATACCATCGTATCAGTTCCCACATTTTCACCGCGTAGACCTGCTAATAATGCGGGTAATAAAATAGCAAAAAAAGAAAATATAATGAATTTCTTTTTCTCATTACATTCTATAGATCTTTCCGCTTGTTTCGTTATAATTGCCGAGATAAAAAAAGTAACTAAATATGGCCACATTATAAATCTCCTAAATCTATTTTTAATTTCTAACTTAATAACAAGTCTTTTTGATAAATCTCTTTAAATTTCCTTTAATAGCATATAACGGAATTATTAAGTAATTAGCATGTTTTATTAATACATATTCAAGTCTTTTGAGTAAATTTAATTTATTTACTTTTGTATTTTTCATAATGTCTCTTACACCATCTGAATTGATAAACGCCAATATTTCCTTTTGATTTTTCGGCTTGCACATACAACAATATTCTAAAAGTATATTTGTAATAACACTAAAATAAAATCTATACATATCGGCAATATAAATCTCCATGCCTGATTCCACGATAAATTCCTTTCTCGATTTTAGAGTTTGCATCATACCATTTAATCTTTTACTCCACTCAAAAGTATGCATTGCACTTAATTGATTTTCGTTGTAATTCACAATTGGCACATTGAATATTTTAATGTTATCAATATGTTTGCGGTAGTTTAACAAAAAAAGCAAATCTTCACCAATCTTAAGTTCTGTATCAAAATTTATGTTGTTCTTTTTTATAGTATCCAGTCTATATAATTTCGCCCAGCAAGTATTTAATAATGGTGATGTTAATAACAATCTATCAAATAATTCTAAATTACCGGATTTTATATACTTGCGCAAATCAATATACTGAGACTTTTTACGAGTATTAACTTTATAACTATAAACACATAAGTCACAGTTACCAGAAACTATAGATTCTTCAATGGTATCCCACCCAAAATCAATCATTGTATCATCAGCATCTAGGAACATGACATATGTTCCAGATGCTAAATTTAATCCACTATTTCGGGCAGATGAAACGCCTCCATTATTTTTGTGCAAGACTTTTATTCTATCATCTTCTTCTGCTAGTTCGTCACATATCTTGCCTGAATTATCGGTACTTCCATCATCGACTAATATTATCTCCAATATGATGCATGTATTTAGCCTTATTGATCTAACACACTCCTTCAGACAGTTTTCTGTATTAAATATGGGGACAATAATACTCAGGTCCATTACTCTACTCCTCACTCCCCTTATATGCTTTATTCGGAAATTTATTGTAACACTCCGTTCATGATTGCTTATTTGGTTAACGGAGCTATAATCTATCCTTCTTTTTGTATCCAATATTTCGGGACAAGTATTGATGACTCGACCCGTCAAATTCGTAAGACTCAAAATGCTGTTTACCCTCGAACTAAAATTATGCAAGATTAAGTCAATAATAATAGCTTTACATATACGCCGTTAACTAATTTTAGGTAATAATCTTGCACAGAATTTCCTTTGATTAAATACTTGTTCTTTCTCCATGAAGGGAAATAAGTATTAATATTTTTCCAGGTTTTCCTAATAAGATTTCGACGTATCCTTCTATCTTTAATCTTCAGCATCTTAAATAAAAAACTGCATAGCAAAACTCTAGTATATTCATATTCAATAACATCAGCATATTCATCATACAAATTCTCTTTTTTATAAAAACTTATTATGTCATCTAAAACATCATGAATATGACCAACTTTTTCATTCTGACTATTCGCTATTGAACCTGGACGTTGAATATAGTGCAGATAGGGTTCCTTAATAACTGAAACTTTATCAATGCTTGGTAAACTTGGAACTATTTTATAAAAAAAGTCCAAATCCTCATAACGTAATCCTAACGGAAAACTTATATTTAATTCTTGAATCCAAGTTCTTTTATATATCTTGTTCCATGACGTGACACGACCTCGAAGCAAATAATCTTTAATATCTATATATCCATCTCTGTAGTCAATTTTACGTTTTCTGGGATAATCCCACCAGAAATTACATTCAACTATATAACTTTCTGATTCAACTGCCCTCTTATACATTTTTTCGTACATTTCTAATTCAACATAATCATCGGAATCCAGAAAAGCAATATATTCCCCTGTTGCGTATCTCATACCATAATTTCTTGCATCGGATAATCCACCGTTCGGCTTTTTTAAATATACAAACTTTTCTGGACATTTCTGTAAATACTTTTCAATTATTTCTTCAGAATTATCTTTGCTTCCATCGTTTACTACGATGATTTCAATATTGTCCAATGTCTGCATGATAAGGCTTTCTAAGCATCTTGCTATATAATCCTGAACATTATAAACTGGAACAATTATACTTAGTTTAGTCATGTATTCATATCCTCGCATAACTCTTGCTTTTCTCATCCAAACTCGCCCCAAAGCCAATGAAATAAAAGTATTTGTGCAAAAATTCTAGATTACAGTTTAATTTGAGTAATATAATCCCCAATAACCCTAACTGTTTTCTCTCGTTGAGAGACATAGATACCAAACTTAAATGTTCTACTATTTTTAATCAATTCTCCAAGGTTATCTTCTTCACAGCACATAAGAACATAGCCTTTCTTAGAAAAAGCTCTCGCTATCTCCATCTGATGATCATCCACATGCTCGCTATATTTCTTCAATCTCGGAAAAACAATAACAGGCTTCCTATAATTAATTCCAGCAATAATCGTTCCGACACCACCGTGAGTAATCAGTAGGCTGCATTCTTTGACTTTTTCATCAAAACTAGCTTTATCCAAGAAATCTATATACTTATAATATTTCGGTCTATAATCCGAATGTCCAACCTGGGCAAAGGTGGGCTCATCAATCTCTCCAGATTCAATGAGTTCATCAACTTGCTTTAATAATCTATTACACTGGAACTTCTGGGTTCCTAACACTACGAAAATCATATTTCACCCCACAAATCACAACGTCAACCTAAAGTGGAAGTTCTCCACGATATGCATACTCGCCGTATTCACAAACCTTAAAAGACTCCACCGGTGTGAGTTGCCTTCGGATAAATCTTCAAAAGTTCTGCCCACTGTACTATGAACAGGTCAGCAATGCGATACATGAACTTACCAGTCATTGAAGCTTCGTCTACTCTAGCAAAGGACTCTATGTAGATAATCTTTTTCCGGAGTATTTTACCAAGAAGACAAATCGGAAAGGTGGCTAAGGCTCCAGTGGAAATGATACAGTCTGGTTTTTCTTTCAAAAGAATACTCAATGACTTAAAGAAAATTTTAACAAGATAAATGATAAATAACGGTTCTTTCCTATTTACCTGCTGGACATGGTAAACATTCTTTCCGAAGGAGTGTTCATTGAACCCACCCTTCTCGGTGACTAAAAACGAATCGTATTCTTGTTCGATTGGTCTCAAACAGGCAATTTCTTCTAAATGCCCTCCTGAAGAAGCAGCAAAGCAGATTTTCATAGAATCACCGTCTCCTTTTAACTATATTAATGAGCTCCATTAACCTGTCGATCCAGCGGGAGGTTATCCCTCTAACTCGCCCCCCGTCTCCCCAACACCACCGGCACCGTCCTAGCCAAGATCCCCACATCCAACCACAACGACCACCGATCTACATACTCGGCGTCCATTGCCATCCACTCATCAAAATCCACTTGATTCCGTCCACTAATTTGCCAAACACACGTAATCCCCGGCTTAACAGCCAACCTCTTGCGATGCTTCGGATTATACATATTAACCTCACTCGGTAATGGAGGGCGTGGCCCGACCAAACTCATTTCGCCCAAGAATACGTTCCATAATTGTGGCAACTCGTCCAAACTCGTCTTCCTTAAAAACCTTCCGACCGGAGTAACCCGAGGATCATTTGTAATCTTAAACACCGGCCCACTCATCTCATTAAGATGAGCTAACTTGGACTTAAGTTCTTCCGCATTCACAACCATCGATCTAAACTTATACATCTTGAAAATCCGACCATTTAATCCAACCCGTTCTTGACCAAAAAATACCGGACCCGTAGACGAGACTTTAACAGCGATCGCAATTGCCAACAGCATTGGACTCATAACTACAAGGCCAATACCTGTAAGAATAACATCCATGCCTCTCTTGGCTAATTCCTGAACAGGCAGCCTTGGACTAGCATCATAGGCAACCATCGGAAGTCCACCAAAATCAATCGGTCTACTCCGCGCAACTTTAGCTACTGTCTCATCAAGTAGAACCGTTGCTGTTTTCCCCATGAGATCTAGTAATTCAAGACACTCCTTCACCTGTCGATCGGACAAGGGTGCCGTAATAACCGTAAGATCTACTATTTTCATACTTATTACGGTTTGAAGATTTGAATAATCACCTAAGAATGGTATCTCCAAACCATTGCGTTCAGGGGCCAAGTAACCAACCACTTTGTAACCCAATTGAGGATTTCTATTAACTTTATCTAAATAAGAGTGAGCAGCTTGCCCGCTACCAAGGATTAGTACATAACGGGTATTTCTTCCTATCGTACGCCAAGCTTGCAGCATCAGTCGAACCATTAAATGTACGCCTAACGTGAGGCAAAGCGCTGTAGCCTCGAAGTAAAACACAAATCGGTTATGTAACAGCGAAGGCTCATATAATGTAACGGACGCAATGGTTACGGCAAAGGTAACTACATGCGCTTTAATGAGCTGCTTGGTTTCCAACCCTACGGACATAAACCGCCTAGACTGGTAAACTTGATTAACGTTAGAGCTAATCATCCAACATAAGCTATAAACCAAAAATATCAGAAAGTATTGTTCCCAAGCACTACCAGGCGTAGCATGTTTATATTGATAAAGCTCCACAGTAAAGAAAAAACCTAAACCAAGGACAATTAAATCTACTAACTGGGAAATGTCATCTAATATGGCACCGTATTCTCTTAACATTTTCTCTCATCCCCTTCGAGATGAAGCTTTCTTCTCTTAAAATCGGCTGGGAGTACCATATGGTCACATTCAGATATATGATTCATTAGCAGTGTTTTCCTTAACCCCCCTGACAGCAATATCAACTTCATATCTGGCCCCCCTCTTCCCTCTATCTAAAGAAACCTCATAAGCTATTTAAAGCCTAATGTTACCTAACATTAAAGCTAAAGATTTTTCGGTTAAATTAGTGATGGGACCTTCCTTTACAATATAAATACAGAATTATTGCCTCCTCACTTAAAGTATTCTGCTACGGGCAACATACCCATAGCATCAAGGATCTCCATCGATTCTCGAATACCTTCGTCTCTAATTAGCTTGATTGTCAGCCTATGACCATTTATCTTGACTTATTATAAGGCGCTTCCAATATTTGTACATCCGTGTAAGCTACAGGATAAATAAATAAATACCACGGTATTTCCTACAGGTTAAAATTGATAGCAGAATAAAAAGAGCCACACATCACGTGTGACTCTTTTTATTCCGTTTTTATACAACCATAAGCTCACTCTCTTAACTAATCTTACTACCTTCCACTTTGTCTTTTGTATAAATCAATACTGCCTCTAACCGGGATTTCACACCTAACTTTGACAGTATATTGCTAACATGGAAATCCACAGTACGATTTTTTATGCCCAATGTAGTAGCGATTTCCCTATTCCGCAAGCCCTGGGCAATAAACTCTATTATTTCTATTTCTTTTGGAGTAAGTAATGTACCATGGTTTTTTTCAGGCTCCATAATATTCGTTGTGATCTCTTCGCCAACAATCACAGATCTAAGATACGGAGCCATGTTTTGGGAAAAGTAATACTTACCACTAGAGGCCTGTAATATTGCTACAGTCATTTCAGTTTTTGAACAGTCCTTAAGAAGAAAGCCATGGGCACCTTTATTTAAGGAGGCATTAACATACTCTTCGGGGTTTTGTCCAGTAAGCATAATAATACTGACATTTGAATCGAGCTCTTTAATTTTCTCAATCAAATCAGTTCCGCAGAAATCAGGAAGATTAATATCAAGTAATACAACGTCCGGATGTACCGCCTTCACAATTTTTAAAGAATCCCGTCCATTCTTAGCCGTTCCTACTACAGAAATATTGGGTTCAGAAGATAGCAATGATACAGTACCTTCCGCAAAGAGTGTATGGTCATCCACTACTACCACTCTTATTGTCTTCTCCAAGCTAGATACCATAATATTTCCTCCTCCACTAACATCCCTATGTCTGACTGATAATTACACCTTCAACCTCACCTAGCATTACTCTTTTACAAAATCTTCAAATCGGAATAGTTCCCTTAAGCGTTACCCCGTCACCAATATTTGAAGAAATATAAAACTCTCCGCCCAAGCTCTCTATTCTTTCTTTCATACCAATTATTCCGAAATGATTGCCCACTAGCGACCAATCGGCGATCTTCTGGGGATCAAAGCCTTTACCGGAATCATTAATCATCATTTCAATGCTCTCATCTTCCAGGGTAATGGTGACATCTGCTCTAGTCGAACCTGAGTGCTTCATAACGTTATTAATTCCTTCTTGCAAAAAACGAAACGCTACCACTTCAATATCCTCTTTCAACCGTTGTTCTCGACTCATTCCTTTCACTTCTAGAAAGATTACCATAAGCTCTTTTTGCATAATTTGCTGAAACAGGACCTCGACAGCAGGAATAAGACCCAAATCCCGCAAAGAGGATGGACGCAAATTACTACATATTGAACGGAGCTCGTAATTCAAATCCTCTATCATGTCTTGTATGACTGAGACATTGTGAAAATTATTATTATTTTCACTCGAAAAATTTACAATTAATTCCTTCATCCTCCGGTTTAGATCCAAGCCTATTTGTAATGATCCGTCATGTATTTCCCGCGCTAAAACTTTCTTTTCTTCTTCAAGGTTACTAAACAATAGGCGATTGATTACTTCCAGTCCCTGGCTCCTTCGCTGTGATTCCCGAGACTTTTTTTCCATTACATTTATTTCCCTAGACAATTGCTTGATGACACGAATTGCTTTGAGGCGTTGGCCTATTTGATAACACACTGAAGTTAATAACAGTACTTCATTTGATTTAAATTTGATATAGGAACGACGATGACCTAGAAATATTCCGCATGTAAAATCGTCAGAAACAAAGGGTATGTACATTTCCACAGGAAAATCGCTAGAAAAAGTTTCTACCGAATGCCTTGTGCTTTTAGCGGTTTGGTAATAATCCTCCATGATTGCTTGTTCGGTTGTATCGCCAAGATATCGTCCTACTGCACATTTTGTGCACCAACCTTTCAGATCCTCTACTATAACAAAGGCACCTTCTAGCCCAAGTTGGTTCACCAACTCTTCCACTATTAAAGCTTCATTCATAGAGGATCGATTTCCGTTTAGTTCAACAGTTTTATTTTCAATACTACAATTTCCACGATTTCCAAGGGTCCTATCGATTGCATAATGTAATAAAGCTTTAATAAGATTAAAGATAAATAGTGCCATTATAGTTAAAGACAACACTAAAAGATAAGTCTCAATCTTTAACTCCATAATCACCCCTATGAGCACTAAAAACCAAGTGAAAAGCCAACTCGTTAGAATACCGGAAACTAAAGAAATAATGATAAACTCCAGAAACTTACGGCCATCCGGTAAACTCTCATATACCACAACATAACTAAGGGTAATCGGAACAATCGCGATAAAGAGAGCACTAACCTTAGGATTTACGATAAGGTCAACATCAAGGAGGATGGGAACCGCTGTAAGTATAATAAAAGGCAACAACCCAAGCGCTAGTCCCGCAAACACAATGGTTGCCTGGTTTTTCTCGGGTTTATCAGCAGGTAACTTAATAAGCCTAACTAAATTCCATAAAACTGTAACAGTACCGATCAGCCCATTGACTAGCGCTAATTTCCTTATTTCTACAGCTGCAAAAACAGCTCCAAACTCTTTTAAAACTAGGATCGTACATACAAGTGCAGAAATTAGACATAAGATCCAAATAATAAGTCGATTTAATATATTACGTGTCTTGGTCAAAACAGAAACAAAATTTACCAATAGAACTGGTACGAGCGAGAAACCCATTCCCTCTAGGTCCCTCGCCAATATCAAGCCACGGCTTGAGGCCGGGGCTAAAATTATGACTAACCCGACGAGCCAATTTAACCAGAATAGAACACGAGCTTGTGCAAGGAAAGGTCGCTTAAATACTGTAACGAGACCTAATAGCCAAAAGATAAACCCTAAGGCCGCCATCGGGAGTTCACTTAACAATGTATAGGTAATAGGCGGTTTGGCTATTTGAACAACTCTGACCGGGGCTCCAGAACTTTTGACGGTAATCGTAGAGGCTCCTTCTGCCTCACCCCACTTTTTAGTAGACAGATACTTTCCTGGGTCATCATTATCAACTTTTAAAACCATATCGCCTATGCGAATCCCCAATCGATAACCCTCGCCATGGGGATCACTAAACGTAACGTTCCAGTCTCCTCCCCTACTTTCAAGGCTAAGACCTACATACGGTTGATTGATCAGAACAGTAAAATACACAAAGCAAACTATAACAAAGGCGGCATTAGCAATTCGAAATGCTAGCCGCCTGAATATTTTATCCAACAAGCTGTATCAACTTCTCTTTTCGTTTTTCTGAAATTGGGATACCATCTAAAATCTCCATTGCCCGTTGCTTATACATCTCGTGAATCACCGAACAAAAATGAATAGTCCCTTCATTAACAACCAATTCTTTTAACTGCCCTCTTTCTTTTGACCCGAATTCATATAAACCTTGGATCGCTAAAGAACTAAGGCATTTTAACTCTTCGGCATTTATCCCATTAAGAACATGTAAAAGATAAACGAACGGTAGAGTTTTCCGTCCTTTAATGAAATCACTTTTTGTTTCCAGATTTAAGAAATCCGCGAGATCATTTTTGATTTGACTCATCACACCTAACTTCATCCCGAATCGTTCTAACTGGTCAACAAGTGTTTCTTCAGCGCCTCCTAAGATCGCCCCAATTTTACACGCACTAGCAGTTAATCCACCCGACTTTTTCTTAATAATCTCAAAATATTCTTCAAACGAGATTCTTTCTTTACTGTCATTCAAAAACTCCTGAAATTGGCCGTCACACGCTTGCAACCCTATCTGGTTAAGAACGTTGTTTACATCCTCTAAATGCCTGCGATTAGCTATAGTGGAAAGGGCTTTGTAGCTAAGAACTAGTATACAAGTGGCTAAATTAATCGCTTGCGCAGGAGGAACTTTACGCCATGGAAGATCGTTGTTATCTTGGTCTTGAATATCGTCTAAAATGTCCGCTGCCAAGGCGTAGAGTTCCATAGCGACAGCTCCTCGCAGCCCTGCTTCTAAGCCCCCCCCAGTGCTATCGCAAGTCATAAGGGTTAATTGAGCCCATCCATACTTTCCCTTAATTCTATAATTGGCATTAAGCCAACTATTAATTATGTTTACCACATCCTTGCTAAGTCCTGATTCAGTTAAAAGCAACTTTATTTCCTTCTCAATAATCTGGTCAATATTCATGTCATCACTTCGCCCCTTTAGAACCAATAAAGAGTAGGTGACATTCTAGCTGCTAAAGAATTACCCGATAATTCTTCTTTCGAGAACACCTTTGTTATTACGTCCAACTCACAGTTAGTAATTTCGCGGACAGATTTCACCTGCGGGATTATTTCTGAGCAACGGTTTGGGTTTTTGGCTAATTCGTGAACTAATTCAGCAATGTTGTCAAAGTTCATTATTATTCCCCCTTTCCTTTTAAATTTGACATCAATTCATAAATCCCTTCCTTTTAAGGAAAACATTATGAAAATCTACATATTTATAACGATCTACGGTTATGCTTCTTCTTCGTATCGTCAGAAGCGTTATAGTAGTAGTAATAATAGTATTCTTTAGTATTCATGCCCACTTTATTGAGAACAGCCCCCAGGATTTTGACCCCCAATTTATCCAGCTGTTCTTTCGCTTTCTGGGCATAACCTTTGTTCACTTCCCCAGCGGCTAAGACTAGGATGACACCATCAACTTCCTGGGCAAGAATCGCTGCATCTGTAACTGCTATAACCGGAGGAGTATCAATGAGGATCATGTCAAATTGCTCACTGACTTCCTCGATCAAGAGTTTCATCCGTTTGGACCCGACAAGCTCCGCAGGATTTGGAGGAACAGGACCTGCCGGGAGCACCATAACACCGGGCACATCCGTTTCCCGGATATAGTTACAATAGTCTTGATCTTGAACTAGGGAAACTGATAACCCTGTTCCATTATCTAACCCAAATAGTTTATGCTGAGTGGGATTACGCAAATCAGCATCAATAATAAGAACAGATTTCCCGGATTGAGCCATACTAACCGCAAGATTAGCGACCGTGTGAGATTTCCCTTCCCGAGGACCTGAGCTTGTGATCATTATTTTTTGGGTATCTAAATCCACACTCGTAAACTGGACATTTGTTCTGAGCATCCGATAGGCCTCTGAGATTGGAGATTTTGTTTGCTCTAAAGTGATCAATGAATATGCCAAGAACTCTCTTCCCCTCTTACCCCTGTTTTCCCATTTCATAGTCTGGAATGATGCCTAGTACTGGAATGCCCAAAAGTTTCTCAACATCACTCAAGGTCTTTACGGTGTTATCCATATATTCCAGCAAAAAAACCAGCCCAACAGAAGCCATAAGGCCCACAACAAAGGCAATCAGTACGTTCAGGGTTTTCTTTGGCTTAATGGGCTTATCCGGGATCACTGCAGTATCCACAATGCTTACACTGTCCACTTTTTTTATTTCAATAACAGCTTTGGTAAACTCTTGCGCCATTGTGTTAGCAATCAAAGCTGCAAGCTCAGAGTTTGTATTGGTCACTTGGATTTCCAAAATTTCCGTGGTCTTCACCGGATTTATGGCGATCAGACTATTGAGTTCATCGACCGTCAGCGGCAAGTTTAAGTCCTTGAGCACATTTTGTTCGACGGTGCGACTCTGAGCGATCGTTGCATAGGTTTTGGCAAGTTGTTGGTTCGCTAGAAGTACACTATTATCGAGTATTTGGGTCGGATCTTTGCCAGTCTCTGCAGCTTTTTTCCCAACGATCAAGGTGGTTGATGCTTGATAAACTGGTTTCATGACAAAAAAGCTAATCATACCGCTAGTGAGCGCCGCGATGAGCGGTATGACCACCACGATCATCCAACGTTTTCGTAGCACGTCCCAATACTGCCGTAATTCCATTTCTTCTTCCATGTCAACCTCCCAAATTACTTTCACAAAACTGGTTTGATTTGCTTAGAACTATCCACCCAGCTCGACATGGGTAATTCCCATCCCTTAGGTTCTCCTAGGGATAACGAGGGAATCGTAAATTATCTCCCTTAAACATTCGGTTAAATTTTAATAAGTTGAGTGAGATTTCTGCCTTATAAAGATTAACTTAAAAAAAGCAGAGAGCTGGGATCCCCAACTCTCTGTATAATCCGAAATGTCTTCTCCCGCAACTAGCGAGTGTCGTACGCGTTGAGCAAAACCAAATTAATTTACAGCCACTGTTATCCTAACTAACTCGTTCGCTTCTACTTGTGAATCATTCATCCTATAAGCAGTAATGACTGTTGTACCTTTTGTAGTACCGGCTTTAATGGAAGAGCCATCCTCGGCAACAGTCGCAATCGTCGGATTATCTGTCTTCCAAGCAAGCAGGCCTGCAATTGTACCAGTATCTATTCCTTTGACAGAAAGAACCAGTTTAAGTTTATTAGCACCTTTTTTTAATGTCAGAGGCGTCAAAGGATCGCAGATAGTTCCATCAATTTTGCATTGGATTTGAGAGCGAATAACAGACATTGCCACGGCTTTTTCAGCGGCATTTGATGGATCAATAACCGCTCCTACCTGACGCTGCGTTTCAACAAGTAAATCTATATTCCAGCCAATATCTGCGAGCTTTTGATCAAAGATGTGGTACTTACTATTCGCAGGATCTGCAACATCGTGCAAGGCTGTTTTCAGCCATTCAACTAGTTTATCCTTGATTTTTGTGCTAGAATCGGAACCGCTTACGAGTTCTAATAAACTGAATGGATTTTGTTTAATTTCTTTTTTGATCTCTTTTTGGAGCTCATCTTGGGTAGCCAGCATGAAACCGTACAATAATTCTACTTTAAAGCCATCTCCGAAAAGCGTTCTGAATGTTCTCCCATTCTCGGTTTTAAACTTTACGAGTGCACTTTCCAAAGTAGCGTTGTCATCGGAATAGTGGATCGCTTGAAAATCTTGGAGGGACTTGAGGATTGCCTCCTTTGCATCAGCTCTCGTAACACCTTTTGCCTGAAATTTTGCAACCACTTGATCCGTCAAAAGTCCATCAGCGGCACTGCTTAAAGTTCCATCTTGCACTGCAGTCAGCAAGTTTGTTCTGGCTTCATTAAGGGAATCTTTTTCACTCTGATTAAGATAACCACGGTAAGACATAATTTCAGTTACGATTTGGTCGAGAGTTGCAGTATGTGAAGAACCACTTTGGTTAACGATTTGTACCGCAATTTGCTTAGCAGTTCCCGCTTCTACGCTAGTGCGAGTCGAAACTGCATCCTCAGCGAAAGCATTGAATGGAATCATTGTAAGTACCATACCAGCAATAGCAAATGAAGCTAAAGCTTTTTTCGCCATTTTCATATAATGAATTTCTCCTCTCTATACATTTGGGGGTCTGCCATGTCTTTAGTAAATGGACTATATTATCACGAAATCATTAGTTCCATTTTCCTTTTACCATTTACCATTTATCTACTCAGACTGCATAGATTCTGCCTAAATTATAAGACTGTTCCAGTATTTGTACATCCGTATAAGCTACAGGTTAAATAAATATATTTCCAGGTAGTTACTACAGGTCAAATTATATTTCTCCCATTACAAATTAAACTAAATGACTTCACACACATATGCTGGTCCTAGGGATAACAAAAGTTTATAATTTGTTAATAAATTGTTTAGATAAAATTAGAACAATTAGTTTAAAATATAGAGAGGACTTCTTAAAAGAACTAGATTACAGCAGCCTACAACAATTTACTTTATTGAAAAGCTTGGTTGTCGTTTTAATTATGTTAATATAAGGGAGGGGTTCGTATGGAAGGACTAGACTTTTTGATCACAGCCATCTGTTTCTCGGTTTTAGGTTATGGATTATGCTATATGACCCTTTCAGTTAATCATAAATTTAAAACGCAAAACGCCAACTCAGAAAATCCTCTGCAACGATGGGAATGATCCAATCAGCCCTTAAAATAAGCACGTTGAAAATTATTTTCAACGTGCTTATTTGCTTTAGAATTAATTAAGATTGTTGAATAATGTCCGCTGTGATATCCAAACTAACCTAAAGGAGGCAATGTGAATTGAACGTTGCAATTATGGGTGCAGGACTATCCGGTTTGGCTTGCGCTATTACCTTAGAAAAGTACGGAGTATCTCCAACTATTTTCGAAAAACGCAGTCGAGTTGGTGATCGATTCGTGAACGGCGAGGCACTTATGTCGATTTTCAATAGGCCTATAACTGATGATTACGCTTATCTCTCCGAAAGCCATGGTATCTTTCTCCAACCTTTAGCCAATATCAGTAAAATGGATTTT
Organism: Desulfosporosinus sp. OT; assembly: GCF_000224515.1. Lineage (GTDB taxonomy): Bacteria > Bacillota > Desulfitobacteriia > Desulfitobacteriales > Desulfitobacteriaceae > Desulfosporosinus. The sequence continues at coordinate 24,045 of NZ_AGAF01000041.1, forward strand.
TTCTCAGAAAATCGCCAAGCAACTGTAACCGGGCACTTAGGCTTTATAAATTCAAGAGGTCGGGAAGATGAATCGTTTGAATCTCAACTCTCTAGACAAGTTAAATCTGAGATAATTTTTAATTCTAAATACACTTATGAAGAATTGCTTCAAGACTTTACCCATATAATCATGGCTACTGGTGATGCAGCATATGCGCTTAAGATTCAGAATTTCCAAGCCGAACTGACAGTAACTCTAAAAGGGGCTACAGTTGAAGGGAATTTTGATCGCTACCATGCTGCAATTTGGCTCGATAACAACCTAGCCCCAAAAGGCTATGGATTCTTGTTACCCTATTCCGAAAAAGAAGCTACACTTACAATCGGATATCCAGACTACCCGGAAAATCAATCTTTAAATGAGAAGCCCCTCTGGGATCGATTCTATACAAAGGCCTGCAAAGATCTGGGCCAAAACCTCAAAATTACTGACCAATTTGAAATTAACAACTACATAATGGGCCTCTGTGAACATCCCCGTCTTGGTAATACTTTCTTTACAGGAAACTGTTTTGGTGCTATGATGCCAGCCTTTGGATTTGGTCAATTTTCGTCCATTTTGACTGGAATATTTGCCGCAAGTGACTTATGCGGAAAGGGGAAATACGAAGAATTAGTTAAACCTTTAAGTCAGAGTTACCAAAACTCCTTAGTCCTTCGAAATGCGATGGAACAATTAGATAATCACAAGTTAGATAACTTAGTCACCCTTCTAAATAATAAGTTGTCTAATCATATATTGACCAACCAAAAACTAAACCCAGTAAAAATTGCAAGCCACATCTTAAGACCATTCTTCACAAAAAATAACACCCCGAATTAGAAGTGACAGCAGTTGCCGTCCCTTTTAAAAACATCTTAAGTTTATCTGATTATTTTGCTTCATCTAACTTTTATCAAAATACAAAACAATAGCAAACGCAAGAAGAGCAGAAATCTCCATAATAATTTCTCCTCTTCTTGTTTAGGTTTAGTCTTATAACCATATGTAATTTACTTTCTTTGTAATAACCCAAAATGTTCCATAATCATTGGATACAAATCTATGATGCGTGGATTCTCCAATTTAATCGGCATTCCAGTAACAATCATGGGTACAGTCGAATCCTCTTCTTCGAGGGATCCATGGCTCCCGCCACCAGGATGGATCGGCGCCCCATTGGCTAAATATTCATAACCCGATGCCGCCGAAACGACCACCCTGCTTCCGCCCCGGGCCTCGAGGGCCGAAACTAAGCGTGTAAACGCATCAGGAAACTTTCCGAACACAATTTCTTGCTCATCCGAAACATAGGCATCGACCACGGATAGATCTCCGTCCAAAGTCCAACTTTTACCATAAAAGTCTTGGTACAAACCTAGGCGAGAAAAGAATAGCTTTTTTTCCGTTCCGCCTTGAAGGACACAATAACTATTTTCAGAGACTTTCCAGCAGATCTGAGCGTTGCGCAAATCTTTGCTCAAAATGCTCACGATGTCAGGCAAAATCTCATTTTCTCGTTGTAGAAGATAAATAAAGGCCATACGTTCATTTGGGCAAATAGCAATCTCTTTATTGCTTTCCCAACTTGCCTCTTCCGTAGCCTTCAAACGTTTAAATGACTTCAAAGCATAATCCAGATCAATCAGATATTCATTGCCTAGACCAATCGTAGTCTGGGAGTGATCACCCGTAATGATAATCACATTTTCCTCAATGGCTTTTTCCCAAGAACCAAACTCATTGAGGACCGAAGCAACAAGGTTGTCTGCTCGTTCAATCGAAGGCCCCGTGCGCAAAGGGCCGTAGCGGTGCGAATATTTATCATTATCGGGGAAATAAACGACCATGAAATCTGGCTGTTTCCTCTCACGCACAAGTTGGACAGCAATTTTTCCTGAAAAAGCATCATTAAAACCAAAGCGGTGACAAATCCCTCTCGGGTAAGTAATTGACTTACCCGAGAAAGGCGGATGTATGAGCTCTCCCAGGGTCAATTGAGAAGGGCCAGAAATTTTTTCTTGATTAAGGTCAAAACACGTTGCCAAAGCAACTAAGAAAGGAAGCTCAGCACGGTAAGGCCGTGCAGCCCGATGCATGAAAAAGTTAATACACCCCGTACTATAGCCACCAGCTTCTAGTGCTTCATATAGAGTCGGCGTTTCTGGATTCAGGTGCTCCTCGTTAAGCCTTATTAATAAATTACGCAGGACTTTCTTAGGTCCTATTTTTAAGACGCTTTGCCAGGTCGCGCCGTAATCCACTATTTTCCGAATCTCTTCGTTGTACCAGATAAACCCGGGTACCCTATGCTGATCAGGCCAAGTTCCTGTAATCATGGAACTCGTGGCTACTGGAGTCATGGTTGGAAAAGATGAGACGACGCGTTCCATGTAAGTTCCGTGTTTAGCCAGAAAACGAAGAGCCGGGGCATTTCCTTCCGACAGAATCCTCGCCAACGCCACAGGATGCAGAGAGTCGATCACAAATAAGATTATCTTTTTCATGATCGCCCCCCTTCCAAAATCTTACTCATCTATAGATTATATTAAAATCATCTTCATATTGTCACGAATTAAAGAGCTGACATAGATCTACTGAAATAGAATCTTCATTTCGAGCAGAAATTATTATGAGTATAGATATATAACAAGGCTAAAAGCAAAATGCTTCCAGCCTTGTTTAATCTCTGCTCCTATATCATTGTACAAAAAGGTAATTTATTTGGCAATAAGAACCGAACATTTTGCTCCGTGAAGAACGCGCTGACTGACACTTCCTAAGATGGCACCAGCAATCGCTCCATAACCATGGCTCCCCATAACAACCAAATCAATGTTCTCGCTTTCAATCTCTCGTAAGATAATGTTTGCTGGTTTCCCTGGCAATATTTTCTTGGTTAGGGAAACGTCAGTAACATCCATTCCTTCAAGAGTAGCTTGTATCGCCAGCTCACCTGCCTCTTCTAATAAGTCAGGCGAAATGAGATCCATATCCAGCTGATTCACATCATACACGAGCGGCTTGTACATGACAAACAGAAGCTCGACTTCCGAGTGAAATTTCCTAGCGAGTTCCAAGGCATTTTTCAACGCTTTTCGGGAATACTCTGAAGCATCTGTAGCCACTAAAATTTTCTTCAAATAAACCCCTCCTCCACATTATATCTTTCTCGTTACGTCCTCATGTATGAATACATTCCACACTAACATATTATATCCTTCTTTTTTTTATGATGATTATAATTTTTCTTCATGATAAATTTATATTAAGAACTAACAGCTAATTAGAGCCCTTTTCCCTTTAGACTTTCCGACTTCCTGGTTTAATAGCCGGGATCCCTTGCGCACATAGCGGGCATTCTTGGGCTTCGAAAGCCTGGATATTCAGCTGAATAATTGAGCTCTGCGGCAAACCAAAATCCACTGTTCCACCAGTTCGATCAACAAGCACACCAACCCCCACTGGGATAGCTTCAAATTCTTGGACCACAGATAACACCTCACGAACGGATCCTCCGGTTGTGATCACATCCTCAACGACCAGCACGCGTTCCCCGGGAACAAGGGTAAACCCTCTGCGCAAACGCATAATTCCGTTTTCCCGTTCTGTAAACAAAGCCCGCACCCCCAAGGCCTTACCGACCTCATGGGCCACCAAAATTCCTCCCATAGCAGGTCCGATAACCGTTTGAATGTCCATGTCATGGAACTTTGCAGCCAAGCCCTGTGCTAATATGGCCGCCCGATCCGGGTATTGTAGTACTTGAGCACACTGCATGTACTGAGCGCTGTGCTTTCCTGAAGTTAAAAGGAAATGCCCGTCCAAGAGAGCATTGCTTTTTCTAAACAAATCCAAATAGTCTGATGATGTAAGTAACGTTTCCCCTATGTTCGATGGTTTTGCCATTATAATTATTTCTCTCCTTTTCTTACCGTACCCAAAGTCGATCCAAAGCTTGACGAGGATCCTCCGCGCGGGTAATCGGCCTCCCAACTACGAGATAAGAACTCCCGGCCGCTAAGGCTTCATACGGGGAAAGAACTCGCGCTTGGTCCTGAGCTTCACTCCAAGCCGGGCGAATCCCCGGGGTAACAATCAAGAAATTGGGTTCAGTATTCCGACGTATCTCTCCTGCTTCCATAGCAGAAGCCACAACTCCGTCGAGTCCTGCCCGTTCAGCAAGTTTGGCGAGTGCTACCACATGCTCACGAAGGTCGCGCTGAACCGCCATTTCTTGTCGAAATTGAGCTTCTGACATACTTGTTAAGACCGTAACTCCTATTACTTTCGGGACACTTCCCAGCTTAGTCCCTGCTTCTTTTACAGCGTGAGCTGACCTTGACATCATTTCATATCCACCACTGCAATGAATATTGATCATGTCAACTCCACACTGAACAAATCCTCTAATTGCCCGTTCTACGGTGGTGGGAATATCATGAAGCTTCAAATCCAGAAAAATAGGAAATCCCATATCTTTCAGTTCCTGAATCATTGCCGGACCAGAATAGGCGTAAAGTTCCAACCCCACTTTAAGCCAACACCCGCTGCCTTGAAGTGCCTTTGCAAGGGCTAAAGCCTCTTCGCGCCCTTGAACATCGAGCGCCACCATAACCCGCTTATTCAATGACCTATCCATACGCTATCCCTCCATTTTTAGACTGTCCCTTCTAAGAAACATGTGCCAATCCGACTAATTCATGTACAGAAGCCATTCCCCTTTTAGCGCAGTAGTCTTCGATGCCCTGCAGAATCTCCAACGGAGCTTGGGGATTAACAAAGTTCCCAGTGCCAATACTAATTGCCGATGCTCCTGCCAAGAAAAATTCCACAGCATCTTGCCACCGAGTGATCCCGCCCATACCTATGATTGGCAAATCGACGGCTTGCGAAACTTGCCAAACCATGCGGACAGCAACCGGACGTATGGCTGGTCCGGAAAGCCCTCCGAACGTATTAGCGAGTACTGGACGTTGTTGATCCAGGTCAATACTCATTCCCAAAAGCGTGTTGATGAGTGATAGCGCATCAGCTCCCCCACTCTGAACTGCTCGGGCCATTTCCACAATATCAGTGACGTTGGGTGAAAGCTTCGCGATGATCGGAAGATCCGTTACTGCTTTGACCGCCCCAATCACTTCTTCAGCACTTTTAGGATCCGTGCCAAAATGCATTCCGCCATGTTTAACATTCGGACAAGAGATGTTCACTTCCAATGCGGCTAACCCTGAATCCCGTTGCAATGCCCGGGCCATCTGCACATAATCCTCCAGCGAAAAACCAGAAATATTGGCAATCACCGCAGTAGGCAATTTTCGCACCTTAGGAAGATAGGACCTCAGAAATTCCTCGAGTCCCGGGTTTTCCAACCCAACTGCGTTTAATAAGCCTGCCGGCGTTTCCACTAACCGAGGAACTTCATTTCCTAGCCTGGGCTCAGGAGTAAGCCCCTTTAATGTTATGCCCCCTAAAGCATCTACTGGACAATAGGCGGCATACTCCTCACCAAAGCCATAAGTTCCTGAACCCGTCAGGACTGGATTTCTTAGAGTTATTCCTGCTATATGCGTTGTTAGATCAACAGGACACATCCCAGACAACCTCCTCGCCTCGAAAAACCGGCCCATCCTGACATACTTTTTTATGAATCAAAGTACCTGCTTCGTCTCTAAGCGTACATACACAACCTAAACAGGCCCCAACTGCGCATCCCATGCGTTCTTCCAGTGAAACCTCCACAGGAACTCCGAAGTTTCTGCCCAATTCTGTAACCGCCTGCATCATCTTTTTTGGACCGCAAGTTGCGATGCGAATACTTCCTCCACTCAGAGGCTGTTCTTGTTTTGTTTGCCCAAACAATAGTGATAACTGCTCCTCAACCTGCTCGGTCACCAGACCCTTTAGCCCAAAACTTCCATCCAAGGTACTAAGATGTAGCGGAATCCCTAGGGCTTGCCACTGGAGAAGTCCCGCGCTTTCTAGAAACCTTTGGTGTTCTCCCCCCCAAAACAAGCGCACTGTCAGTCCCCGCGCAAGAGCATCCTGGGCTAAGGCATAAAGTGGGAATATCCCGATTCCACCAGCAATCAGCCACAATTCCCCTTCTTTCGGAACGGAAAAACCTTGCCCTAAGGGCCCCATTATGCTGAGCCTCTCCCCGCAGCATGCTCTTGCTAAGATCTCGGTTCCCCGTCCCTGAATCCGGTAGAGCAAAGTAATTTCGTCTTGATCCGGAGAAATTTGGGCTAAGCTGATAGGCCGCCGCAACAAGGGATCAAAGGATGAGATTGAGGAGTCCTGAACTTGGACAGCTACGAATTGTCCAGGCTTTGCAGTTTTGGCAATCGGTCCTTTTATAACCAAGCGTCGAAGCCTTTGCTCCTTCTCCCCTAAGCATTCATGAACAACCACTAGTCCTTCCGTGAGCATCTCACCCGCACCTTCCCTAATTCGAGGTTCAATGATCGAAGTTCGATGTTCGAATAGTGCACAAACACCCATCGTGATTGCCTATCGAATATCTCAGATCGAATATCAACTAGCCTCTTTAAGATAGTTTACTTAAATTTCAGATTATGATTAAGTTCTTTAATCTTTTGCAACCTATTAGAAAAATATTGCTAAGAAACTAAAATTCCTGCCGTCCTCTATAACGGATCTAGTCCGTAGTATTAGATTCGTGAGTCATGAATCGTGCTTCGAACCTCGATCTACAGAGGCATGAGTCCCGGTGAAATGCTTTCCAGCACCTGGAGTAACGCTGCAGCCGTATCAAGACTCGTGAAACACGGGATTCCATGTTCCACGGCCGCTCTACGGATCGCAAATCCATCACTTTCCTGTATTCGGCCATGAGTTGTTGTATTGACTACATATTGTATTTGCTGCTTGCGTATCCCGTCAATGATTTCATTCGAGCCATCATGCAATTTTGCAAGCTGTTCTACTCGAAGCCCCTCGTTCTTTAAATAGCGTGTCGTTCCTTCGGTCGCTAAAAGGCGGAATCCCAGTTCAGCGAACCGACGAGCAAGGGCTACCCCTTCTGCTTTATCACGATCTGCCAAGGTCACGAACACTGAACCATATGTTGTGAAGGACAAACCCGCTCCGAGCAGCGCTTTATAGAGAGCTTTTTCATACGTCCTATCCATTCCCATGACTTCGCCCGTCGATTTCATCTCTGGGCCCAAAGACGGTTCAACCCGCTGAAGTTTCGAAAAGGAGAACACTGGTGCTTTGACGGCAACCCGATCACCCGTTGGATAGAGGCCATGGGGAATTTTTATCTCTTCCCATTTTCTGCCTAAGATTACTTGAGTTGCCCAGTCTACGATTGGAACCCCAGTGACCTTACTCAGAAAGGGAACGGTGCGGCTGGACCGAGGATTGACCTCAAGAACGAAGAGTTCGTTCTGATAAATGACATATTGGATATTCAATAAGCCTTTAATTTTCAAAGATCGGGCTAACGATTCAGTCAAAGTAATTATCCGCTCTTGCATACTCACGTCTAACGTTTGAGGCGGATAGACGGCGATAGAATCTCCGGAATGAACCCCTGCCCGTTCCAAATGTTCCATAATCCCAGGGATAAAAACATTTTCTCCGTCGGAGATCGCATCGACCTCTACCTCTTTCCCCAGCAGATATTGATCCATCCAGATCTCCTGGTCCGAGGAGGCAGAAAGAGCGCGTCTTACAACGGTCTCTAATTCCTTGGCTTCATAGACAATGTCCATGGCTCTTCCACCCAGAACATACGATGGACGAACTACCAACGGAAATCCGATTTCTTGAGCTACTGTTTGCACTTGTTCCATGCTTGTTGCCCCGCCTCCGCGTGGACGTTTGGCCGCTAGTTCTTGCAATACACGGTCAAAGGTTCCCCGCTCCTCGGCCCGGTCAATATCTTCTACTGCTGTGCCTAAAATCGGGTAGCCGCGCCTCGCCAGGCCACTCGCCAAACCAATGGCCGTCTGCCCTCCGAACTGAACAACGACACCATCGGGTTGCTCTTTATCCAGAATTGCGGAGACATCTTCTAAAGTCAAGGGTTCAAAATAAAGCCGATCAGCCGTGTCAAAGTCTGTCGAGACTGTCTCAGGATTATTATTAATAATAATACTCTCAAACCCGGCTTTGCGCAGAGCCAGCACCGCGTGCACAGAACAATAGTCAAATTCAATCCCCTGCCCAATCCGAATTGGACCGGACCCTAAAACAACCACTTTAGGTCGCTTATGAACTTCCCCTTCATCTTCAACATCATAGCTGGAATAGAAGTAAGGAGTTGTAGCCTCAAACTCTCCCGAACAGGTATCGACCATTTTAAATACAGGGCGAATACCATGCTCAATTCTGAACCGATAAACCTCATCTTCCGAGCTTTTCCATAGAGCCGCTATTTCTAGATCTGCATAACCTAAGCGTTTAGCACGCAGTAAGGACGCTTTATCCCAAGCTGCTTGTTCTAATAATACCGTATTATCGACAAGACGACGTAAGAAATTTAGATAAAAAAGGTTCCAGCCCGTCTCTTCAACCAGCCAATCGACTGTCCAGCCTCGTCTTAAGGCTTCTGCAAAAACGAACAGCTGGCGATCATCCGGCTGCAGGCACTCGGTTTTAAGTTCAGCGTCCGATAGCACTTCCAGCTCCGGAAGTCGGAGCCCGTATGCTTTAATATCTAACGAACGGATCGCTTTGAGCAGGGCGGTCTCTAAGTTCCGACCAATCCCCATCACTTCTCCGGTCGCCTTCATCTGGGTACCCAAGCGCCGATCTGCCTCAGTAAATTTGTCGAAGGGCCAGCGGGGGATTTTAACAACGACATAATCTAAGGCCGGCTCGAAACAAGCCGAGGTCTTCTCAGTAACAGCATTTTTAATTTCCGTAAGCGCATAGCCTAGCGCAATTTTGGCAGCGACTTTAGCAATCGGATATCCAGTAGCCTTCGAGGCGAGAGCACTGGAACGGCTTAAACGAGGATTGACCTCGATCACTACGTATTCATTACGTGCGGGGTGCAGAGCAAACTGGACATTACATCCCCCTTCAATTCCCAGGCCATTCACAATCCGCCGCGACGCACTGCGTAAGGCTTGAACCTCTCGATCGGTCAAAGTTTGACAAGGGGCTACAACAATACTATCCCCAGTATGCACGCCAACTGGGTCCATGTTCTCCATATGGCAAATCGTGATGCAGTTTCCGGCTCCATCACGTAAAACTTCAAACTCGACTTCCTTCCAGCCGGCCACACTTCGCTCCACTAAGATCTGACCAATCAGACTGGCCTGCAGGCCGCTTGCTGCAATTTGTTCCAGCTCTTCAGCATTTTGGACAATTCCCCCCCCGGTTCCTCCCAAGGTGAAGGCCGGCCGCACAATAAGTGGATATCCCGTTTTCGCAGCAAATTCAAGCGCCTCTTCAACGTGAGCTACAATCTTACTTTCAGGGATCGGCTCACCCAACTCCTGCATCAAAGCCCGAAAGCTTTCCCGGTCTTCCGCTTGATCAATACTTTTAAGGGAAGTCCCCATCAGAGTCACTTCGCAGCGTTCCAAAACCCCTCGTTTAGC
>NZ_AGAF01000040.1 GCF_000224515.1 Desulfosporosinus sp. OT
ACGACACGTATATGTTGCTTCGTCTTCTCGGCCATCTGATAGTGTATTATGTAGTTCATTATAAAAACAATAATTTTGTACCAAATTTATTTATGTTCAGGACTATGGTTTGCAGTAATATAATGAATGTTATTGATAAAGATTATGTTGGATATTTGTGGTAGTTTTTTGAACTCGTGGGTATAAGTCATGTTGCATATTTTTCCAACAAAAAAAAGTGAAATATGTTTTGAAAACCTATGTCCAACCACATTTTCATCTTCAAACCAAACTTCACCCAAATTAGATTGTTCAAAACAAATTCGAAAATCTATGACCAAACGCTAGTTTAATCCAAAGACCATTTTATCTATAAATAAAGGATCCAAATTCTAAAATTCCGTCGACTCAAAAGAGTTATTAGCTTTGGCTTTCATTATGCTAAGATAATCTCTGCGCCTTTCTACTTTTTTTTCTCTTCAAAAGTCGCCTAAATATTACATCTACTTTTACATTATAAAAAAAGTAACAAAAATAAAACTACATAAAATTGTTATTTTTGTATGTCTACACAAATAAATGGAAAAAGGATATTTTTTTTTCTTCGAAATTGAGAAATCATTGTAGCTGATTTATGATTATGATTAGAAGACTAAAATAATTCTACCAAATACTGCTGGCACGAAAATTACTAACTTTGAATGGACAAGGAGTGGAGCCAAATGAAAAAGAATAGGACGAATCACGTGACAAGTTGACATTAAAAAAAGAACACAATTACCTTGTGCGAGTCTAATAATTATGGAGTATGATACGTTGATACGTG
>NZ_AGAF01000039.1 GCF_000224515.1 Desulfosporosinus sp. OT
ATTTAAGTTAAATACTTCATCAAAAATTTATTGTTTCTTACCCCGAGTCTTAACACCCTCAAGAAACAGGTGCGTTTAAGTTATAATTAGAGCGCCGGATAATATGTGTTTTGCCTTATCGCCCCATCGACTATGACCGACGTAATAACCGGATAACCATCTTTGATTTTTTCAATAATCAGCAAGTCCGCTTTTTTCCCTACCTTGATAGAGCCAATTTCCTCGTCCATGGCCACTGCTTTGGCAGGATTGAGGGTAACCAACTTGAGTACCTCGACAAGGTTCAGTCCATACTTCTCATGCAAGGCGAAGACGGCATGCAGCAGGGCAGGCGGATAATAATCGCTGCATAAAATGTCAATATTGTTGCTCAGGATTGCTTCAGCCGCAGACAGATTTCCACTGTGAGAACCGCCTAAGAGGATGTTCGGTGCTCCCGCCATGGTAAACATACCTTTCTCTTTGGCCTTCTGGGCGATTTCCATCGTTATAGGAAATTCGCTGATTGTCGCACCTAAGCTTTGTACCAACTCTAGTTTTTCGAGAGTATCGTCATCGTGTGAGGCTATGGCAATGCCATTTTTACGAGCCAATTCAGCTAGTTCCTTCATTCCCTCCATCGTTACTTTCTCTTTGGCTTGATGTCGGGAAATCATGTTCACAATTGACGCATCATCTACGTCATTGTAGCTTTTGACCATATCACTATAGACCTTCAAATCCCTGTATTGGCCCTGTCCCGGCGAATGATCCATGAAGGAAAGAAGCTGGATCTTTTTCTCCTGGATATAATTTTTCAACTTCTTGACTTCCCTTAAGTTATCAATTTCGAACCTCGCGTGAAATCGGTGCCTTATCAAGTGCTGACCTGCCTGGGTCTTATCAATTAAATCGACAAATTTCTTAACATTTTCCGGATCACGTATTGGTTTTCGCTTATACTCAGAGTCCTTAAACAGCGAAAGGGAGTGGAACATTGTTGTAACACCATGGGAGATCAATTGCTTTTCTGTTTCTCGGACACTCATGTGGAAATCCATCAGACAGGTTGGTCTTGGCGCTGCCATATTTTCAATGTAATCCGAGTGAATATCGATGAATCCAGCGGTTACGTAACCACCTGCTCCATCAATTACCTGCAGGCCATCAACCATTTCCACCTCTCCTTGGGGAATTATCTTGAAAATCCGATCGTCTTTGATCACCAGGTCATACCCTATTAAAATAGACTCCTCGGTAATAATCCGTCCATTGGTGATTAAATACATTTACTTTTCTCCTTTTGTCCGCACCTAGGATTACTTATAACAACGATTGGACTAACTTCTGGGTGTAGCTATGCTGCGGATCTTCAAGAATCTGATCTGTCAAACCATGTTCAATAATTTTTCCATCCAGCATCACAATTGTTCGATCCGCCAGCATTCTGATAACGCCTAAATCATGGGAGACTATGACCACAGTAATCTTCAACTCTCTCTGAATTGTCTTAATTAAATCAAGGACACTGGCTTGTACGGACAAATCCAACCCGGTGGTCACTTCATCGAGCAGGAGCAGTGGCGGATTGTTCGACAAAGCTTTGGCTATTTGAACTCTCTGCTGCATTCCACCTGAAAAATTCTTGGGAGCTTCTTTCATCCGATAAACAGGTATGTTTACATGCTCCAGTAATTCTTCCCCTCGGGCTTCCATCATTCCGACATTCCTGTTTCCTGCTGAAATCAGCTTTTCAGCGATATTGCCAAGCGATGAGAAATTCATCTTTAAACTCAAAAGTGGATTTTGGTAGACTTTTCCCATCATATGATTCCTGATGTATCGTTTTTGTTGGGACGACTCTGCAAACACATTTGTTTTCCCGCCCTTGTAGGAACAGATGTAGGCTTCTCCGCTGCTTACTTCCTGATCAAAGTACAGACACTCCATCATGGTCGACTTACCACTACCGCTTTCTCCAACGACTCCTAATATCTCTCCCGCATGCACTTCGAACGTAATATCCCGGCAAGCATATACCGTACCACAGATAGGACAATAATTTTTCAGCAAACGGTTCCTTTTTGACCCTCTACAATTTACACACCCGTTGCCATATAGTTTATTGAGCTTATTTACGGACAAGACAGGTTGTTCAAATTCTTCCATTTTTCAATCCCTCATCCTCTTGATTTTCCATTCAAGTTCTGCAGACAATAGCTGGAATCGTTGCATTGATAAAAAGGTTCACCTGTTACATCATCTAGTATTTCATCCATAAACACGCCTTGGGCCCCGCACAATCTGCAGCACTTATCCTGAAACGATTCAACTCCAAAAGGGTAGTCTTCAAAATCAAGGGATGCAACCCTAGTAAATGGAGGCACAGCATAAACCTTCTTTTCACGACCTGCCCCTAGAAGAATCAACGCCTGCGAATAATTCAGCTTGGGATTATCGAATCTCGGGATAGGGCTGGGGGCCATAACATACCTACCATGAACCATAACTGGATGGTCTGCACCCGTTGACATTGTTCCGTAGTTCATGATCTGCTCAAAAAGCATCAGCCAGGCACCACTGTACTCTTGCTCTGCATGGAGCTTTTTAGTTTCATATTCGCTCGGCTCATAATATCTCAACGGTTCAGGTAAAGGGACCTGAAGAACCAATATCTGACCTTCTTGGAGAGGGACTTCCGGGATTCTGTGCCTTGATTGAATGATGGTTGCTTCCGCCGTTTCGTCGGATACGGTTACACCCGTTGTTATAGCGATGAGCTTTTTAATATTTACGGCATTTACTGATTCATCTGAGCCTTGGTCAATAACTTTCAGAATATCTGGCTTACCGACCAAGGAAAGTGTCAATTGTAACCCCCCCGTTCCCCAGCCTCTGGCGATCGGCATTTCCCGTGAAGCAAAAGGTACCTGATAGCCTGGAATGGCTATTGCCTTGAGAGTTGCTCTTCTAATCTCTCGTTTAGACCCTTCATCAAAAAAGGCAAAATTATACTCAATTCTCATGGATTTAGCTCCTCATTACTTTCCATGTTTTGGCCGACCTGACCCTTTTTCGACTTACGCACACTGTCCAGCTTGGACTGAAATGTCACATAGTGAGGTAATTTGAGATGTGAAATAAACCCTGTGGACTCAACAGAGTCTATATGCAAAAGAACAAACTCTTCATTATGCGTCGGATACTCAGGATTGCCCGTTTCGAGGCAATGGTCTAAGATGCTCATGGCAATTGCTTTGGTTTCATTTTGGCCATAACAGATTCCATAGCCCAGGCTGAATTCAATCTCTTTTTGACCCGTGAATTTTTGTATATCTTCCGGAAACAGAGTCTCTACTTCAGTGACTTTAATTTCTCCAATATAATAAGCATCCTCGTCCTCATTTTGTTCGTTAAACGGGTTATCCACATGAAGCGGCAGCTTGCCAATCCGCAATTCTCCCACCGTTGGATGCAACGCTCCATAACTGCGCAGTGCTATATAGCCTATTGATGTAACCGCACCAGTCTGCCCTCTAGTCAAAATCTGCAATCGTTCACTGCGGCTCGTTGGAAACTGGAGACTTTCTTTGGTAACATCGTCTGGCTCGCGATTGTCTCTTTCACAAGATGGCAGCAGACCGGCCTCCCGCAGATAATTTAGAACCTTGGGCAGATTAGTTAAATCCGTCTTGTCTTGATCGACTACGTTTTCCAGGGCATATTCGCGTATCCAGTTAACGGCCTCTTCGTCTGTTTCTTCATTGAGATTAAAGTCGATTAATCGATGAGTGTAATCATTAGCAGCCCCTAAGATCTGTCCACCGGGAATGTCTTTAAAGCTGGCCGATATTCGTCGTTCCACCAACATATCCTCGGACTCGACCGTTCGCGAATAGTGTTTGCGTGGCAATGTCGAACGATAAGCTCTCATTAAGAACACAGCTTCTTCAGGACTACCTTCAGCCTGCTTGATTGCCATCGCTGCCAAAGTCTCATTATAGAGGCTGCTTTCGGACATAACTTGGTCAATCAGGCAGCGCATTCCGCCTTCAATTTTGTGACAATCCAAAACCACGCGCTTTTTTAAACGTTCATATTTCAGGCGTTTGATTGATTCTTCGATGGCAAGAGTTCCGCCTTTTACTGCAACATAGCCCATCTATTTAATCACCCGTTTCGCTATTTGAGTTGTCCTTGGCAGACATAAAATGTTGTCATACCAATCTGTAAAGATAAGATCTATTCCCAAGGGATATTCAGTGTTTTTTTCAGCTCGGAGTTTAACCCAGTGATCATTTGTTTTCACGTCTATGTAGCTTTCCTTTTCAATTCCAGGACCTGTCAAGGTTAAGTTCTGGTCATTGCTCACGTAATCTGTTTCAATGATAATGGTTGCTGCTTTATGTGGGTCCAGCAAATCACCTGGGTAGGCCTTTCTAAAGACCTCCTCTAAATCTTCCGGTTTAGCGTCCTTCAGAACAAGAATATAATCCGCGCTCTCGATTTCCGTCTCTTTGGCATACGTTAGCTGGTTAATAAGTTTGGCGGTTTCTGCTTCACATTCAGAACATACCTTGAATTTTACTTCTGTATCAAAGAGCATCAACACTAATACTAAGGTTGAGCCAAAACAACTAATCTCCATATTCAGCTTGTCTGCCTGATTGCTGATATTGCTGATCAGGCCCGGTCTAGACATTGAATCAAGCGTTAGGCGATAAGCTGCTTGAATATCATGAACCAAATCAAGTTTCATCTACTTCTTACCCCTTTTATCTAAACATCCATAGTAGCAAAGTTCACTTTTGTCTTTAAGATCTTGTTGTTTAAAGCTTCACATGCTTCCTTGATTTTGACTTCCTCTGACAATAATAGGTTCGCCCATTCATTTGTCTCCGGCAAATTCGCATTGTAAGCAGCATCGATAATTGCCAGATTGTAAGCCAACACAGGTTCATGACCCTTGATCATACCGATTCCTAAAATTCCCTTGATCATAACCTTACATTCTGTAATCAAGACCTCACCGAGATAGAATAAGCTTCGTTGAGCGCTTTCTCGTACCTTGACCATAACTAAACTATTATTGGGTTCCTCAATGGTCGTGACCTCATGAACTGTTAGTATCTCTTGGGCTAATTTTGCGGAAACCTCTGGTGAACCTTTGATTAAGATTTCAGTTCTTTTTTTTCTGATCATCACTTAGCCTTCCTTTGTGTAAGAGTAAAGTCTCCAACTTTATAAACGTAGTGCTCTATGTCCACGTGATTATCATAACTTGTTGCCAACTTGACCGATGTTAAAGCTTTGTAATTACTCCGTTAAATCTTTGTAAAGCCTATAGGTTTGTTTTCTGATTTCGTGAACAGAGCCTAAATAACGTTCAAAGAGCCTTCCACCACTTTATGGGTGAAAGGCTCTTTTCTAAGGATAGGCCCTAATCTTAAAAATCCTATATTTTGCTTATGTCCACTATATCCTAAAAAGAACTGTTTAGGTATCTATAGTCTATGGGATGACGTAGGAAAAACAATCACTTCTATAAAAAATCTTTATGTACTCCAAAACAGTACCCGTCTTTGTGTCCATACAACCTGACTCCAAGACTAGAAGGGGTATTAAATAGGGGCAATTCAATAATTTTCGTTGGGACTTCGTGGGAAAAGAAACGCTTAAAATGCTGGGTTTCGAGCAAAACTCCGTGTAACCCTTAACATTGTAATATTTGAACATGGATGTAATATCCATTCCCACGGTATCTATATCATTGAACACAGATTTGGCTACATAGGAGATATGCAGGGCGATAGGTTGTTGATCAATGTACCTCAGTCTCCCTACTTTGTAAATCCTGTCTTGCTCATCAGTTTCTAAACTATCAAAAATCTTTTTATTATATCTAATTTCCTGGCAAAATATAGTTTTAGTTTGAAAATCATAGCCTTTGTCGATCATTTTCTGGCTGAAACTAACATCACCCGACAGAACAAGCTCAATCTGTTTATATCTGTCTTTGACATAACTGCCTTTACCCTGCTTTTTATAGATATACCCCAACTCTTCAAGTCTTTCGTAAGCTTTCCGAGCTGTAATTCTCGGCACCTTGTATTGTTCTGCAATCTCATTTTCCGAGGGCAGTTTATTATGGGCATGGTATTTTCCTGAGACTATTTGAGACATCAACTTGTCCACGATTTCCATTTCATTTGACATTGCCTTACACCCACTTCCCACTTCCCACTTCCCTTTATTATACAAAATTACTCACCGTTATACGTTAAGACAATGTAAAACCTTGATCAGATAGTGAAGTTGGTATTCTCCGTTCAATAAATTTCGCCATGGTATATTACCACAATTATTCAGGCAAACTGCTAAAAACAAATAAAGATGAGGTCGATCTAATGAAAAATAAAAAGTCGGGAAACAAAAAAGTAATTATCTGGTCGATCATTGGTGTCTTGGTCGTGGCCTTAGGTATTGCTGTCTATTCTCTACCTAAAAAAACAAGCTATACAGAAGTCAAACCTGCGACGGGCAATTTAGTCACCAATTACAGCTTTACTGGCAGTGTTGAAGCTAAAAACAGACAGACAGTTTTTGCAGATAAGACTATGCAAATTAAAGAAATTAAGGTTCAAGAGGGGCAAAAGATATCGACAGATACCGTTTTAATGACGACAGTAATGGGTGAAGAGATAAAATCCGAGATTTCCGGAGAAGTTTCCAGTATTGATGCCGCTGAAAATGCCCAGCTTATGCCTGGCGCAAAGTTAATTGATATTGTCGATTATTCCGATTTGCAACTGAAAGTACAGGTTGACGAATATGATCTGTCAGCTGTTTCGACGGGCAAGGACGCAACTGTTACCATTCATGCCTTGAATAAAGATGTTAGTGGGAAAATTACCGATGTATCTAAAGAAGGCGAATATGCGAACGGAGTCACAAATTTTACAGCTACAATCTCTCTCCCCAAGGACAATAACCTGCGCGTAGGGATGTCAGCCGAAGCGAAAGTCATAAATCAGAGTGTTTCTGACGTGGTACTCCTGCCCATGTCAGCAATACAGTTTGACGCTGACAACACCCCGTATGTATTGCTAAAAGAAAGTACTAATTCTCCAAAAACCGTTAAGATAACACTTGGTCTTAATGATGGGGTGCACGCAGAGATTAAAAGCGGCGTGACAACCAATGACACTGTATTAGTTCTGCCGACGGTTCAAGCCACCGGTTTTGGTTCGAGTGCCCAGATGAGACAAGGCACCAATGAAACTTCCCAAGGAAGTTCTGGGGGTGTTAAGGCACAATGAGTGAAATCCTCAATATGCAAGACATAGTCAAGCGCTACTCTTTAGATGCTGAAGAGCTTGTCGTGCTTAATAAGATCAATCTAAAAATTAACGAGGGAGAGTTTGTCTCAATTTTAGGGCCCTCGGGTTCTGGCAAGTCAACCCTTATGAATATTCTTGGCTGTCTTGATGTTCCTACTAGCGGAAAATATATTTTAGCCAATAATGATGTTGAAGACTTGGACGAAAGGGAATTAGCACGGATACGTAATAAAGAAATCGGCTTTGTATTTCAGAGTTTTCAGCTTCTCCAAAGATTGAACGCCCTGGAAAACGTAGAATTGCCGATGATATATGCTAGAGTATCTCCCGAAAATCGCCGCAAGAAAGCAATGGCAATACTCGAACGGGTAGGTCTTGCCGAAAAAATGAATAACTATCCGAACCAGCTTTCAGGCGGACAACAACAACGTGTCGCTATTGCCCGATCTGTTGTGACTGAACCAACGATCCTGCTTGCTGACGAGCCGACAGGTGCACTTGACCAAAAGACCGGACAACAAATTATGCAGCTCTTTAAAGACCTTAATGCCGAAGGAAGAACTATTATCATGATTACACACGATACGAATATCGCCCGATATTCCAAAAGAATCGTTAACATCCTTGATGGACATCTAAGTGAGGGGGCTGCAACTAATGCTGAAAGAGTGTATGAAAATGGCATGGAGCAATATCATTCATAATAAAATGCGTTCATTTTTAACAGTCCTTGGTGTGCTGATAGGGGTCTCCTCCATCATCGCCCTGATTACCATTGTACAAGGTGCAACGGGAAGCATTACTAGCCAGATATCATCGCTGGGTGCTGATAAAATTACCATTCAGGCAATGGGCACACGCTTAAAACAAGGGCTGAGTGAAAAAGATCTGGAGCAGCTTTCTCTGGTCAATAATGTCAGTGGAGTTTCACCGACTGTTTCGGGTAAAACCGCACTCGTTTATAAGCGCAATGTTAAAACAGACGTTTCAGTGCAAGGCAAAAATAATGTTTACTTCAATAAAGAGCTGGATAGTTTGGCCAGAGGCAGAGGGGTAAATGTTCTTGATGTTAATAACAAAAATCAAGTTGCAGTACTTGGCAGTGATCTGGCCAAAGAACTTTTTTGGGGGGATGAGCCTATTGGTCAGCACCTATTGGTTAATGGCAACACCGTTACAATTGTTGGCGTTTTAAAGGAAAGCAGCGGCTCAATCATGGGATCGACAAACGATATTGTAATTATGCCCTACACCTCGGCTATGAAAACACTGGGAGTGAGGAACATTACAAATGTTGATGTATATATGAGCGATGCCAACAAATCCGAAAGTATTATCAATGACGTCACCACCATTTTAAATTCCGCATTTAACTACCGTGAAAATACATTTACTGTGCTTAATATGCAAAATATCATTGATGTTATCGGTAATATAACTGGTATGTTGACGCTTTTGCTCGCCGGTATTGCCTCAATATCTTTGCTGGTAGGTGGAATTGGAATTATGAATATGATGCTTGTATCCGTTACAGAACGCACTACAGAAATAGGACTCAGGAAGGCGTTAGGAGCAGAGCCTGCCCAAATTCAATTACAGTTTCTAATTGAGTCTATCTTTATTTCTCTATTTGGTGGTCTATTAGGATTGATCATAGGGTTATTAATCGCCATAGTCGCATCTATCTTAATGAAATTTTCGTTTACGATTACCGCTTGGACAATAATTCTCGCAGTGGGCTTTTCGGCAGCCGTAGGAATTATCTTTGGCTTAGCTCCTGCGAGGAAAGCGAGCAGATTGAATCCTATAGACGCGCTCAGACACGTTTAGGATATTGTTAAACTTAATCACGTCAGCCAACTGGAAATGAAAACAACAACTTATGAGGCATGATGCTTAATCATAGTTCTCGGACCGTATTTGAAAAATTACGTTTGCGAAAAGGGGTCTGTTCATGTATGATTTCCTATTACTTGTTATTATTCCTAACATCATAGTGGTTCCCGTTGCGTATTTTGCAGGTACCAGCTTAGAGATTTCGTACCACTAAACAAAGGCTTTTTGTTGGATTTGAAGTTGTACTAATTATTTTAACAATTTCATTTGTTTTATCGCGCGAATTCAAAGTTACGCCATTTTCAAGGCTAATTCATTCCGTAACGACTGCAATTGCTACCGGGTTTCCGCTTGGAATAGCGAGTCCTCCATTCAATGATCCCAAAAAATAGAACATGAGGAAGTAGTATTCTAATCTCAAATTCCTGATGTCAGACTCTCTTCACTAGTGAATTGCTTTCTTGGTAAATCTTCCCCCCATTACTTCGTGCACACTACTTATTGTAACAAAAGCATTCTTATCGATCTCATTGAGAATAGCTTTTAATTTAGCAATCTCTATACGTGTCACAACACAATATAATACAGCCTTGGTATCTCCTGAAAATCCCCCTTTTCCTTGAATTCCTTGGAGCAGAGTAACCCCTCTGCCAAGTCTAGCCATTAGTATTAAAGAAATTTCTTCGTATTTGTCAGATATAATCATTACTTCTTTAGACTCGTCTAAGCCTTCTATTGTAAGATCAATTACTTTAAATGCTATAAAATAGGCAACGAGTGAATACATAGCTCTGTCCCATCCGAAAACCATTCCGGCACTACTTAAGATAAAAAGGTTAAAGAACATAACTATTTCCCCAACAGAAAATACCGTTTTCTTATCTAGAACAATGGCAATAATTTCTGTTCCATCTAAAGAGCCACCATAACGAATGATTAACCCAACCCCAATTCCTAATACAATTCCTCCAAAAACGGTAGCTAAAAATACGTCATGAGTAATTCCAGGTACTGGATGTAAAACACTGACCCACATCGATAACATTGCGACTGAAAATATGGTAGAAAACGTAAACGATTTTCCAATTTGTAAATATCCGAAGATAAAAAACGGAATGTTGAGTACGAATATGAATAAGCCTACTGGCCAACTCGTAAGATACCCTGCCATTATGGATATACCTACTATGCCACCATCGATTACGTTGTTGGGAATTAGAAAAATCTCTAAACCTACTCCCGCTAAGGCTGAACCTAAAATTAAAAATAGAACATTTTTAATTGTTTTCTGAATACTGTTTCTCTTATTGAGCAAATTTCACCTACTCCTCTCACTTACTAGCGCACGCAGAAGTGTGCGTAACACCTATCTAAATCTAATCTAACCTGTTATGTTGCAAATTTTTTCTAAAACCTTAAAAACTTAAGCTTCTAATGAAATGTAATTATCTGAAATGTAATTATCCTTTATTTATTTATAAATGGTTCTTATTATGTCTTTACCATCCTGCATTTTTTACATATTGCACCATTACTAGATAGTTTATCAAATTGTCATTTATAAATCAAAAGACCCATTCCAAAAATGATTGGAATGGGTCTTGCTGTGAATTTAAGGAATTATTTAAAGTACCTATCAAGAAGTCCTTTAAAGGCTGATCCGTGCCTTGCTTCATCCTTACACATCTCATGAACGGTATCATGAATGGCATCATAATTTAGCTGCTTGGCTTTGGTGGCCAAGTCCTTTTTACCCTGACAGGCACCAAATTCTGCTTCAACCCTCAACTCCAAATTCTTTTTCGTATCAGCATTGACCACTTCACCCAACAGCTCCGCAAACTTGGCTGCATGATCTGCTTCTTCAAACGCAATCCTTTTATAAGCCTCTGCGATTTCAGGATACCCTTCTCGATCTGCTTGACGGCTCATTGCCAAATACATTCCAACCTCAGTACATTCGCCCATAAAGTTAGCTCTTAATCCTTCAACTATTTCAGGATCAACACCTTCGGCTACTCCGATTGTATGCTCATCGGCCCACTGCATTACTTCATTTGTTTTCTCCAAGAATTTTTCCTTAGGAGAATTACAATGAGGACATTGTTCCGGTGCTTCCTTTCCCTCAAACACATATCCACATACTGAACAAATAAATTTTTTCATAAAATAACTCCTCCTAAAATGTAATGACTTATCTATAGATTATATTATAATAATTTTAATATGATGTCAATTACTAATTCAAAATATTTATAAACTAATTCGAGCGGTATTTGCTCTACACTTTACCTGTCCGTGGTGCGGCAACTCAAAAAGCGCTACTTAACAGCATCCATTAAGTAGCGCTATCCAATGTTTGTTTTCAATGGACCTAGATAATTTGAGGCGTGTTACCTTAATTAAACGTTTTCAGCAATGTAATAAATTAGCTTTTCTGTGTCATCCCATCCAAGACAGGCATCCGTTATTGATTTTCCATAAATATTTTCACCGATACCTTGTCTTCCTTCTACAAGATAGCTTTCAATCATCAGACCTTTTATCATTTTCTTAAGCAAAGCGTCATATTTTCTACTCATCAACACTTCTCTTGCTATTCTTGGTTGTTCGGAATAGCATTTCATAGAATTGGCATGATTTGTATCAACAATGATTGTGGCGTTGGAAAGCTGCAGTTTTTCATAGTCTTTAGCAATGCGAATTAAATCTTCAAAATGGTAATTAGGGATGTTTCTGCCATTAGAATCCACGGCACCTCTTAAAATGGCATGAGTAAGTAGGTTGCCTGTGGTTTCTACCTCCCACCCGGCATATGTAAAAGTATGGCCCTGTTGTGACGCGATGATAGAGTTCAACATTACGGATAGGTCACCACTTGTCGGATTTTTCATTCCTACAGGTGTATCGACCCCACTTACAGCTAGTCTGTGTTGCTGGTTTTCTACTGAACGGGCACCAATTGCAATGTAACCCAAGACGTCTGCGAGATATGTGTAATTTTCCGGATAGAGCATTTCATCCGCTGCAGGCATGTGATATTCGCATAGTGCTCTTAAATGCATTCTTCTAATCGCTTTAATACCCTCAAATAAATCTGGTTTCTTACTTGGATCAGGTTGATGGGCCATGCCTTTATAACCTTCGCCGGTAGTCCTAGGCTTATTTGTATAAATTCTTGGCACAATTAGAATTGAATCCTTTACCTTTTCCTGAACCCGTGCAAGCTTCTCTATATATTCGCAAACAGAGTCTTCATTATCAGCAGAACATGGGCCTATTATAAGGATAAATCTATTATCCTTATTTTCAAAAATATTTCTTAGATCATTATCCCTGGTTTCTTTTATATCTCTAATTTGATTAGGTAAAGGTATCTGTTCTATTATCTCACCAGCGGTAGGTATTCTTTTGACGAAGTTCATACTCATAGCATTATTCTCCTTTGTTTGTGTGACTTTGACACTACTTTGTTCAGTATAATTTTTTTCGCGAAGACTAGCAATGTATTTAGTAAAGTATATTGTATTTATTACCAGAAAACAATTATAGGACTTTTTTACTAGATCCTTAGGACTTTAAGTCCATACTTTTTAATTCAAGGCAATGATAAAATTGAAATGAGATTGCTAAACTATGGAGGGATATTTTTGCTTTGGCACAAAATAAACACAAGAAAACAAAATCTTATTATTATAGGTGGAACAATCGTTTTATCGATACTTATTGTAGGTGTTACGAATCTTATTGTACATATAGGCTAAACTAAAACTGGATATTCAAATTTTTAAATTTAAGTCAGCCCCTAAAGTAGATATGGCTATAAAGAGCCTTATCTACTTTAGGGGTTTTTAATTGCTTAAATCCCAGTGCCCTGTTATAACTGGTTTACAATTTTTACAGATTGTTGTCGTTATCTAAATATCATCCATAAATTGGGCGTGATAGGACAATTAATGGCTGGGAAAACTATTTTTAGGAAGATGTCGTGGAGGTGAAACTATGTGAAGAAGATTAAAGATAGGTTTTCGTTGGGTCTCATCTCTGGTCTAGGAGGAAATTTAGCTAAAATAGCGGTTGAGCAGGTTTTTAAAAGAACCGGTGTTTCCAAGAGTAATGGTTACACGACTGCAGCTGGTATCTTCTTGAAAAAGTCTGATATAGCCACCTCTTACGGGAGAGCCGTGGGTATTATTGCCGATAATATGATCGCTGCGGGACTTGGAGTAACCTGCACTTATTGGCTTACTCTTATGGGAAAGGATAAACATCTAATAAAAGGGGCTGGATTAGGTGCTGTTGAATGGGGGGCTTTATACGGAGTCCTTTCAAGACTTGGTGCAACGACCATTTATCCTGTAAAACCCAAGGATGCAATTGCAACCTTTATATCCCACCTTGCCTTTGGAATGACGAAAATAGCTATAGCAGTCCATTTGGGAGACAGCCGTTTATTCAAGCCTAAGAATTTGACGTTGGAGATCGATGAACCGCAAAGTTTATTTCCTAAAGCTAAATATTTATAAACTGTTAATAACATACTGAATTCTTAACAAAGAACAAACCGGTTCATTCTTCTGAATAGATTACCTACATTCATAAACGCAAGGGATTCACGCCGTTTTGGCGAGGAATCTCTTACGTTTATGAATTTGTTTGGGCTAATTCTTTGATACTTTCCATCAAAGCCCCTAGCAGACGGTGAAACCCGAGAGGGTTTTGCGCTGGAACCCTATATTGCTTGTTAATCTCTACTTGAACTGCTGGAATTCTCAATTCACACGCCACATAATTCGCTATAGTGTTGGGACCTGTTGCGGTAGAATAGTCATAGGAGATTCTACTTAACCCGAAGCTCTGAAAATTAAGCTCTAGCGTTTCTAATATTCGTTCTTTAACTAAAAAAGGTTTTCTACTATTTGTACCAAAGTTCACATCGAATTCACGCTCACGGGCTGAACCGTGGATGTCCAGTACGAACTTCACTTTTTCCCTACTACTAATCTCAGCAATTTTTTCTTTATAGATACACGGGTTATCAATATTAGGATCGCCGCCATAAAGCTTAGTAGCAGCAATAACATGACAACCAGTCAGTTTGTGTAAAAGGTATACAATAGATCCCGTGAATTGATCTGACATCTTAATCTTCTTTTGTCTATAATGTCTAACTGCATGCGGAGCAGATAGCAAAACAGGCACATTCCCAGGGAAAACCAAGAACGGTTCCTCTTGCTTGGGGTTAACTCGTTTGTCCGTCTTATAAAAATGGATTCTTTCCACATTGACTGCTTCTTCATTAATACGTCTACGGCTAAACCCTTGTAGAACATCTTCTTGTTTGCCCAAAAATTCAACCTCCAGTTTCTTTTTAGAAACTACTTTGTTCATATTTTTTCATTCTTTTTATAGCCCGTAATACTTAATTGTGCAATGTGATCCTTGTTCTCATTAAACACATCAACCGTATAATTAGAAATTTTTTGAGATGTTGCTACTTCCTTGGCTTCAGCTATTAATATATTTCCTTTAGAGGCTTGAAAATAAGCTATACTAGCATTAATGCCCACGGTTACTTGTCCACAAGCATTTGATGCGGCAGCAAAGGCGAAGTCGGCAAGTGTAAAAATCGCCCCCCCTTGAATGATATTGACGCCATTTAAGTGTTTCTCAGAAATGTCCATCTTGGTCACAGCGTAACCAGGCTGTACTTTAACAAGTTCTATACCAACAAAAGCAGCAAATCTATCATTTTCAAGAAGTTTTATTAGTTTATCATTCGTTTGCAATTCTCATGACCCTACTTTCTGCTTAATCTAAATTCTTCTATCTAATTTGACCAATCACCACAAGGCAATGTGCCCATCCGCTCTGGGCTCGGTTCCTCCAGCTAATATCCCACCTGAAGTTCTCCAGATTATTTGACCACGTCCAAAGCCGCTAGAATCTAAGGCCCATCGGATGTCATGCCCTCTACGGGACAGAGCTTGGGCAATATGCTCTGGAAAGGAATGCTCAATCTCGATGGTTTTTCCATTAATCCATTGCCATCGGGGCGCGTCGAGTGTCGCTTGAGGGTTCAAATTGAAATCAATGGCGTTCATTACAACTTGGAGATGTCCTTGAGGTTGCATAAACCCTCCCATTACTCCGAAGGGGCCAACAGGACAACTATTTTGGTTAAGAAACCTGGAATGATGGTAT
The DNA here is from genome assembly GCF_000224515.1 of Desulfosporosinus sp. OT. Taxonomy (GTDB): domain Bacteria; phylum Bacillota; class Desulfitobacteriia; order Desulfitobacteriales; family Desulfitobacteriaceae; genus Desulfosporosinus. Next base: position 15,360 of record NZ_AGAF01000039.1, read on the forward strand.
GATAAGGCCGTTTACCGGGCTCCAGACAATTGACATGATTTCGGTTCAGTGAAAAGTTGTTTCCACGGTTATGTAGGCTAATGCCTGTTTCCGGGACAACTAAACCTGAGCCAAAGCCCATATAGTTACTTTGAATATAAGAAACCATGTTTCCCTCTCCATCAGCTGTTGCCAGATAAACGGTTCCCCCTTTAGGTGGATTTCCAGGTTCAGGCATTAGGGCTCTTTCTCCGATTTCTTTCCTCCGTTCTGTAGCGTAGGCATCAGATAGCAGATCTTGAATTCTATATTGCATCTTGGATTGATCGGCAATGTATCTCTTACCATCTACAAACGCTAGTTTTAGGGCTTCGATTTGCCTATGATAAGAGTCGGGGCTTTCTTTTATTTCGAAATCGAAGCCTTTTAAAATATTTAAGGCCATAAGCGCAACGAGACCGTGTCCATTGGGGGGAATTTCCCAAACGTCATACCCTCGGTAATTAATGTTTATGGGGGTTACCCATTCTGGTGTGTATGCCTCTAGATCATCTTTTCTTAGATAGCCGCCATACTTTTTAGAAAACTCATCGATTTTGTCCGCAATGACTCCACCATAAAAAGAGCGGGCTTTTGTCTCTGCGATCGCTTGTAAAGTGCGGGCGTGATCAAGAGATTGCCAAAGTTCACCAATTTTCGGAGCCCGCCCTTGAGGGGCAAAGGTACTAAACCAATATTTGAATTGTTCCTCCTTTAGCTCTAGCGAGTATCTGTTAAAAGCATTCTCCCAACTCCTTCCGACCGTCGGAGAAAGGGGAAAACCCTGTTCGGCATAAGTAATCGCAGGTGCTATAACTTCACTTAGAGAAAGCTTACCAAAGCGAGCGGACAATTCTGCCCAAGCAGCAGGTGCACCAGGAACTGTGACGGGAACCCAGCCGTATATGGGCATTTCCTTATATCCAGCCTTCTCCAAAGCTTGCAGAGTCAGAAGTTGAGGTGCCGGACCGCTAGCATTCAGTCCATAAAGTTGCCCCTTTGTCCAGACTAGCACAAAGGCATCTCCGCCTATTCCATTAGAGGTTGGCTCGACAACTGTCAAACTCACCGCTGTTGCTATAGCTGCATCGATTGCATTTCCACCTTTTCTCAGAATAGACAACCCTGCTTCAGCAGCAAGTGGCTGAGCAGAGGCAACCATTCCATTTTTAGCATACGCCGTCATTCTACGCGAAACATAGGGATTATAGAGCGAATCAAAGTTAAGCATTCGGCTTATTCCCCCTTATAATACATATAGCTTCCTTCAAACTAATTAATTGCTTTGTTTACCTTAACTCTTTTAAATATCTATTTCTTTAGGGTCATCATCAGATAAGATTACTTGCCATTCTTGCTCATCTTTATTAAAATCTGCTATTTTCTCGATTGGCATCTTAAGATATTTGCCATGAGCACTCACTGCAACCTCACCATTTCCGAGCATTATCTCCCCCGTACCTTCAAACAACCTACTTGAGTCTTTCGTAATTCTAGCAATAACTCTCAGTTCTTCATTTAACGGAATAGGTTTTTTATATTTTAATCTTAGCTCAACGGTAACTCCCCAAATAGTTTCATCAATGATCATAATGGCTCTGCCAATAGTTTCATCTAATATAGATCCTGCAATCCCGCCATGTAACCTGCCAGGATAGCTCTGGTGTTCTTCGAGCGGTTTAAATAAGGCAATGAGCTCGCCATTTTCTAATTCATAGAAAGAGGCTCTTAAACCTAATTCATTTTCCATACCACAAACAATACATTTTTTACTATTATGCTGTTTTTTTAAGACTCTATGTTTCATACAATTTTCTCCCTATCATATTTTTTGACCGATACATACTCAATTATACAATATTTTACTTTCTCCTTCCTGGTTTTCCTAATAATATTACAGATCTCCCTCACATCCCACATAAGTGCTGATAAGTGTCTTAGAATTAACTTCGGTATTGATTTTTTCTTTTGTCCTAACATTCGCTGACTGGTGCATTATATCCGGAGCCCAAAATGGCAACCATTTAAGTAAGGAGGATTATAACAATGGATGATAAATTTGTTTCAAGTCTTCAATCGTTCTATAAATTAGAAACATTTCAAGTTGCTTTTTACAAAGCACAAATATCAACCTCTACGGATGAATACTATAGGAAAGCATTTGAAAAATTAGTGCAGATCGAAAGTGGTCACGTTGATTTTTTTGCCCAAGTACTAGACAAAGCGCAGCTTGAAATCCCTACTTTTGCTGGTTCCCTATTTGAATTAGCCGGTGGATTCCTTGGGGAAATGGTAGAATCGACCGGTCCTGTTAATACTTGCAAATTAGGTGTAGCCCTAGAAAACAAAGCAATTGAGGCGTATCGCGCTTTTATTGCGGAAAGTAAGAATAAGAATTATTCCGTAATCCGAGATACCCTCATGGAGTATCTTCTTGATGAAGAATTTCATACCCTATGGCTTAGGGACTATATGAACAATCATCCTCATTAACAACTCGTAAAAAATTCATCTCAAAATGACACACTTCTTAACAAAATTCAACGCTGTGGTAAGGTCCGTTCTTTAGGAACCTTACCACAGCGTTGAAAAACAACTTCATTGCGCAGTCATTTTTAGCCTCTCTCATTTCGAGATCGTACCCACCTTAAAAGATCGGTGCCACAAAGCTATTTACTAATTGCCAATCAGGAATTACCAAAAAATTGTTAGTGGCTTTTAAAAGGGGACTCAAACAGAAACACACTTATCTAATTATATGTCATATGGAAATATAGTAAAGTACGCACTCCCTAGTTTACTGTAATCGATAGGCTTTTGGAAGAAGCGTTTAAAGCTAGTGAGGGCCTAGAGACAGAAGGGAAAATTCCAGTGTTCTCTAAATTACTTATCTTTATCAAAACTTTAAGGAAACCCTCTTAGCTGTAAAATACCCAATCACTAACCCGCTGGGAACCAGCCCTAAAGCCCCTATCCAAGAATGAGTTTGAAGAACCACTACCAAACCCAGTAGCAGTTGGCCCGGCAAAGCCATTAGGAAGATGGCTTTCCTCGCCGCTGCTATCTTTGTCCCTGGAAGCCAGGGAAAAAGACAGACAAAAGGAGAATTAATTACTTCAAGCCAAGAGATACCTACGACATTCGTTAGCATAATTGAAAACACAATCCAGAGAAGCCATTTGAGATCTCCTGGAAAGACCAAGATCATAATAAGATAGATCCCAACAAGTTTAAGGTAAAAACCAACGTCACTTTCATTACGTAACACTGCTTTAAGACACATCTCCACTAATCCATTGACAGGGTTCCGCTTCTTAAACAGTAACCTCGAGGTTCGAAATAATAAGGGGCGTTTCCTGGAGAACCTGGGCTTTTTCACATAAGTTCCCGCTTGCTGGAGCATAAACTTAGCTAGTCTCAGTCTTGCCTGTCGTTCCCTCAACACATCTTCGAAGAAGCTTCCTGTCACCTTTTCCCTCTGGTATAAGAGAATGCCAAAAACTATTAAGAGGATTAACTCCGAAAGATAAAACAAGCCAGTCCGACTCATCAGCAGAACTACACTCGTCCTCACGTATCCGCCAATAATTAAAAACATTACCCACTTCACCATGCGTTGAGGCCAACCCTTAAAGCGAAGTTCAACCAGTTGTTTGGCTAGACCCAAGCAGTTTTTGAGTACAAAGACAAAAAAGGCTATCAAGAGGATTTCTACAGAGGATAAACCGTAATAACGCCACAAAAACGGCGCTAGAATACCTATCATCAGCGAGGTTGCAAAAAAGTTATAGATCATGGAATAACCTAAGCTGTACCTAATAATCTGACTTATCCAAGCTTTGCGCTGTAATAAGAAGAGCTGATCCGCTTCCTCTAAAAAGATGCGAATCGTTCCTGACCAAGCAAAAATCAAAAAAATGCCTAAGAATGCAGTCAACGGAATATAGTGAAGCCACTCAGGCGCTTTCCTCCACCAGGAAACGTAATAATTCAGGAAAATGGCAAAAAAAGGGGTCAAGATGTAAAGAGCTACAATCCAATCGACTGCCGTTTTCCATACCTGATACTGATATTTCCATTCAGCAACAAGCCTTCGAAAAAAGAGTTTCGTTACTGTCATCATTGGCCGTTCTCCAGGATTTTGTCAAAACAATCAAATAAGGATCCTTCAAATAACTGACATTGGGCCCTTATCTCACTCAGGTTGCCTTGAGCTACGATTGTTCCAGCATTCATCAACACAAATGTATCACAGATTTTTTCCGCAGTATCCAATACATGCGTTGACATCAATACCCCCGCTCCCTTAGATCGGGCTTGATTTAGAAGAGCCATAAAATCCCGTGTACCTCTTGGGTCCAGACCTATAAAAGGCTCGTCTACCACATAGACCGCTGGTTCAAGTAAAAAGCCTAATATAAGCATGACCTTTTGCTGCATTCCCTTGGAGAAAGTAGTCGGTATCTGATGCTTGACTTCCATTAGCCGAAAAAGCCTCAGAAGGTCCTCGGCTCTTGACACAAATACTCCCCGCTCGATCTCATAGGCGGCAGCAGCGAGTTCCAAATGTTCCCAGAGAGTTAACCCTTCATAAAGTACGGGTTGTTCCGGGATATAGGCATATGATCTGCCTCTCCCTGGGAATTCAACCTTACCGTTCGTCTCTGGCAGCAACCCCATAATCGCCTTAAGTGTTGTGCTTTTTCCTGCTCCGTTAGGACCAATCAGGCCTAAAAGTTCACCTGATTTTACAGACAAGACCACATTTTTGATAATCTCAGCATTATTACCGGAATACCCAGCGTGGTTAATGTTTACACTAAGTAATTGCATAAATCTCTTCGCCTCGTTGTTTTATTAAAAGTAAAGAAGGATATTCAAAATGCTTACACTTTTATCCTGAACATCCTTCCTTCAGTATTAGCTTTTTTAACAATTAACCTTCATTAGCCAACTCTAGTAAGCGTTGATTCACATTATGTTTATAGACTCCGCCATGATAGCAGATAACTGTTTCAATATCATATTGAGTTAACTTTTTCAGCGAATTCTTTGCTGAATCAATATCACTGGAATATTCCGGTTTAGGCCCTACTAATTGGCCTTCTACTACGTTAAGAGCATCTCCTGTAATCAGAGTTTTACTCTGGTTAAGATATAAGCAAATATGTCCCGGTGTATGTCCAGGTGTGAAAATCACTGTAATTCCGCCACAGTAGGGCAATACCTCTCCATCCTCCACTGTTTTATCGACATTAGCTTTTAATCTTTGTGATGCTTCGAAAACCTTTTCCATTTGTTTACGTTGTTCTTCGGGCAGAGATGCCAACCTTTGAGCCATTTTTTGGGGATTGAATTTAATTAATGGTTTATCACCTTGGATATAGGGTTTTTCCTCTTCGTGGGCCAACACTTCAACTTTATGATCAGAAACTCTTAAGATTTCTGGCAAACCACCAATATGATCAAGATCTTGATGAGTGAGAATCACTTTGTTCAGCCTGCTAAATGGGGCACCAACCTGATCCATAACTTTCTGAATTTCTGGTAGTTGAGAAGCCCCCGCATCAACTAAGATAACCGTTGCTTCATCCCAGATGAGCGTTGGGTGAATTACACTTGAATTACCCATAACGTTCATTGCTAATTCTAACATTTCTACACCGTTAGCTATGTTCATTTTATTCCAAAGCTCAGGATAAGCTTTGGTTCACCTCCTTCTAACAAATGGCTACCCCATTTCGACCTAATTTTTTAATTATACCGTTGTTTCTGAAAAGTGTAACCTTCAGTCATATCAATGCATAGCATACCTCTCATAATATTTCTTCTATTTCTTTGAAAATTTTCCCTGCTTTATAAACTTTTTTTGTTTCATACGAATCCGACGCATTCCTGGAAGCGATCCTGTTTAATATCTTGAAGGCTGTGGCATCTAGTTCAGACGTTTGTCCGTTAAGCCGTGTAGAAGGTATCCAAAAACTCATGATCTTTTTTCTATTCCTTTTCAAATATGAATAAATAATTTGGGTTTCATCAATATCATGCTGTGTTAATCTACAAATATTACTTTTTTCTATCACAAACTTTTCTCTCATAATCTGTTTTAGGTACTGCCTAAATTCTGGACTATCTGCAGCTATTACATAATTAAAAGCTTTTCTATAAAGTAGCTTATTCCCTTTAATCAGGAATAATTTAGCAAGCATATTGTCAATAAATTCAACCGCTAAGATATTCCTATTTTTACTTGAGGACTGAACTAAGCGTTGCTTTCCAATTACATGTCGAAGTCCTAAACTATACTCCTTATATTTGGCTGCCTTTTCAAATTGTAGATTCTCAATAGCCATATCCATTCTTTTATGAAGTTCTTGAACAGCTGCCCTATCATTCCCGTTCAAAAGCTGCTGGATTTTTTTTATGTAAACCCCGTATTCTTCAGGGCTTACCTGCCCAGTACAAACTCCCAAACAGGTGTCTAATTGTTGAAACAGACAACCATTAGTCCTCTTTACTAGTCCCGGGCTAGTACATTTTCGTATTGGATAGAAATCTTTCAAAAATTCTATTGTAGTCTCTACTCGATGGGGACTAGTAAAAGGGCCAAAATATAAGGCCCCATCGTCAGCTTTTTCATTCACTTTAGTAACCTTGGGGTATAGTTCAGGCGGTATTTTTATATAATTATAATTTCGATCATTCTTCATCTGCTTGTTATATCTAGGCTTTATCTCCTTTATAAGGCGACATTCTTCAATAAATGCATCTAATTCTGTGTCTGTAACTAGATAGTTGAACGTATAAATATTGTGGATCATTTCATGGACCTTAGGAGCTCTATTTTTTTGGTTTTGAAAATATTGAGATACCCTGTTTTTTAAATTTTTGGCCTTTCCGACATAGATAATATTCTCTGATGAATCGCGCATCATATAGATACCAGGGCTTTGTGGTAGTTGTTTAAGTAATTCAGTAAAATCCATAGCGTACTCCATCATATTAGTTCTTTAGTACTATACCAATATTATAGCATAGGCCATTTCTTAAATTCGACAAATTGTAATTAACATGTTCATCAAGTTCCCTAAGGAAAACTCATCTAGAAAAATCAATAAGTAGATTATAAACGTTTTAGACCAACTAAACTAAGCCCTGTAAAAAAGATGTTCAAAGAACTTTCAAGTATATCTTTGGACATCTTTTTTATCATTTTTATCAAATCTTTGCAATAATTTCGTTACTTTAGTTAATGAAGGATTTGGGGTACATTGATAGGAATCTGGTGAATGGAATTGTTCCCGTACCCTTTTGCATTCCAAGAAGCAACTTTAGGTTGAACGTTACCGTTGCTATCTTGAGCTCGAACCTGTAAGAAGTAATGGCCTGGTGCAGTAATATTCAACGAGTATTCCCAGAATGTCCATGTGTAAGGTTCATG
>NZ_AGAF01000038.1 GCF_000224515.1 Desulfosporosinus sp. OT
TAATTCGGATCGTTTATTCATAAGTTCAATACTTAAATTTTTGCAATGACCATGTTCCACGGCATTGCTTGCCGCCTCACAAATAATTCGATGTAAAGCTCGAGCCTGTTGTCTCTTAATGTTGGCAAATTCCTCTTTGATTACTAAGGAGACAGAAATCCCATGCAGTTTTGCAACCGTGTCAAGATAGCGTTTTATCTGACGCTCGAACCACTGTTCGTTAGGAGTATTTTTGAGGGAGTGGATTATTGAACGCAGCTCGTTGAGGGCTTGATTAACTGTGCTTGCAATGAGCTGAAGTTGTTCCTTATCTTTTTCATCCACTTTAGCGGATTTCATTAAGACAGACGTAGCACAAACAGCGCTAAAAAGTCGTCCAGAAATGAGATCATGAATTTCTTCACCTATTCGTTTTTGCTCCATTTTGATCATCGATTGAGCCGTCATGTCTTGTGTATATACCCTCTCATAAATGATTGCACTCCATCCTGCAACGACCCTAACGTTTTGTAGGAGTCGGGCCTTAGACTCGTCGCTTGCGGTAACATCCCAAAATATTCCTATAAATCCATAAAATTTTGTTTTTGTTTTAACCGGGGCTAAATAGTACCATGAATGTACGAGGCGAACGAATGTAGCTTCCTCTTCATTTCGAAGATTATTCCAAGCTTTCCCTAGTTCATTAGCAATCTTTTCTTCGAAAAGTTCGTTGTAAGGTGTCATTTGTATAGTGCCTTTAACTCCTTCTTCGGGAGATAACCATACGAAAGTTGAAGCAACTCCCGTTATTGTAGAGATATGCTCACACAATTTACGTGTGATATCAAAGGAATTACTCAAAGCTTTCTGAAAGTCAATTGAATGATAGAACTCAATGAGTTTATCAACTGACAACTCTAATTTAACGTTCGATTTATCGAGAATTATGTTATTTGCTCGCGCATTGTTTACTTCTATCCACATACCAATAATAATTTCGGCCAATATATAGAGGATAATGGGCTTTTCTATTTTATTGATCAAAGGAATTGATTGATGTGGCCATAGGTGATTCGCTGTAAAAATAACACAACAGAGATAGCTTATGAGATTTATCTCCCTATTTATCATCTTTCTCACCTCATTCAGAATCATCCACTTATATTCGAATTCGCTGAATCCGGGTTGCAAAGTTCAGCAGTGAATCAAACTTAAATGCTCACTCCATGCGATCTACAAAAAACCGCTTTACTGCTTAACATCAACCTCCTAACTTAAACAAACTAAAACAAACCGAAACCAACTTAACCAAACTAAACAGGACTTCACCACCACCTAATCGCCATTCTGGCGAACATTAAAAGGCACACTCAAATATGAGTGTGCCGGGTTCACGTTTGACTCCTTGCAATTTAACGTGACCAATTCTAACTGCAAATCATTGTCTCACACATGCTTTAAATTAAAGATCCGCCATGAGAGAGTGAACGTTATACTTTGGTATGGTGTGCCTAGCTCACTATTTACTTTCATAACTCTTGGCGACCAGTGATCGTTGCGAATTATCGCTTCCACACAGAAGATTCTTACTCTTCAATAACTGAGTATATTATACTATAGTATAATACTTTACCTCAACCAATTGTTTCCTTCATTATTTTCTGGCTTTCGATTTTCTTAATAGAATTACAACATTCTCCGTAATGTTAGCGCGAATTTTGTGTTGTTTCGTCATTTTTTGTATAACAGTATTCTTAAATACCCTCTATAAGCACAATTTTTGCAGCGTATTCGACAGCATTCCTTGATAGAATTGCCTTAGAAATAGATCACAACACCTTTTCAATTCACCTTTTCTGTTCATCACTACAAGTTTAACCACCAAAAGAGATGCATCAGATCTGTCAATAAATAGATTACCACGACAAAACTAAGTAAATACTTAACTAATCGCAGTGATCTTTCTCGCGCGAACCAACACATGACTCCCGCAAAAACGGGTAGGAACAACTTTGCCCCCATAACACTTCTAGGGTTCGTAGAGATAAGTCCTTGCATTAGTGGATTAGCCTCTTCTATGACCTGCAGACGTAGCCCCCAAAAAGTCATTAATCCATCAAATGCATTTAAGATAAATAGAATACACGAAGCCAGAATGATTCTTTTTTCATACACTGTCATAAATTTCTCCTACAAAAACAATTGATTCTACGTCTATTATTCATTGATTTGTAGTATTACGCGTCGTGCATACGAGTACACTATTTTGTCCACTTTTGTGTTAAATAGCTATACTTTAGTTCTATCTCCTACCATCTTTGTCATGAACAAAACGATTTAAACGCATTGAAATCCTGACACGCCATAAATGGCTCATCAGGATTTGTAACTTTGCTTATCTAATAAATTAATCCTTAGTCGAGTAGCCATTTCTTCACAGGAACTGCTGCCAGAACACCAATATATTGAATACACTGTTTTAACAAATATCGATATTTACACACCAAAAAACGCCAGAAATAAATTCCTGACGTAATTTTTGCGTTATGGGGTGGGTGATGGGGCTTGAACCCACGAATGCCGGAGCCACAACCCGGTGCGTTAACCACTTCGCCACACCCACCATAATGATTTTTAAGTGGTGCGCCTGGAGAGACTCGAACCCCCGACAACCTGCTTAGAAGGCAGATGCTCTATCCAACTGAGCTACAGGCGCAGAATTACGATCGTCAACTCAGGTTACCCATTTAACCGAAGAAGATCTTGGGAAAATCATGGTCGGGGCAGAGGGATTCGAACCCCCGGCCTCCTGCTCCCAAGGCAGGCGCGCTAGCCAAGCTGCGCTATGCCCCGATTGGTGACTTGATTAGTATAGCTCATCTTCGCCCATTCGTCAAGAAAAATCTCAAAAGTTTTTTTGAGCGATTCGAGGACATTTTTATCACCAGAAAAACCATGATTTCTTTTTGAAATTCCTTTTAAACCACTGCCTATTCGCTCTCTTTAAGAGCTTGCAGGATTGGAATCGCTTTACGAAATGCCTGAGCTCTGTGACTTAATTTATTCTTTTCAGTCAAGGTCAGCTGAGCCATAGTTCGTTCATACTCTGGCAGGTAAAAGATCGGGTCATAGCCGAATCCATCCTGTCCACGCCGTTGCCTAAAAATTTGCCCTTCAACAACACCCTCTGTAAGATATTCTTTCCCAAAAGGCGTTGCCATAACCAACGCACAGCGAAAACGCGCTGTCCTTTTGTCATCTGAGGTAGTTTCTAAGAGATGGAGTAGTTTATCATTGTTACGTTCATCATCTTTAGGCTCACCGGCAAAGCGCGCAGAATAAACGCCTGGAGCACCATCTAAGGCATCTACTTCCAAACCGGAATCATCGGCAAGAGCAATTAATCCTGTTTTCTTGACCGCTGCTCTAGCTTTAAGTGCAGCGTTGTCTGCGAAGGTTTTTCCTGTTTCCTCCACATCCTCCCAATCAGGAATATCCGATAATGAAAGTACTTCAATCCCCTCATCCATAAGCAATTCTTGAAGTTCTCGGACTTTCCCCTGATTCTGAGTCGCCAGTACTATTTTCATGAGCTTGTTTCCACCGCCGATTTCTGTACCTCCATCAAAGCGCGAATACCTTTTTCAGCAAGTTGCAAAAACGCATCCAAATCTGCACGATCAAAGGGGATTTCTTCTGCAGTCCCTTGGATTTCCACAAACTTTCCGGCACCGGTCATGACGATATTCATATCTACGTCCGCTTGTGAATCTTCTTCATACGCTAAATCCAGCACCGCCTGTCCTTGAACCTTCCCCACTGAGATGGCTGCAAGCGTATCCTGAATTGGGTTCGTTCTAATAAGTTTCTTTTCCAATAAATATTGAACAGCGTCAACCAAGGCAACGTAGGCTCCAGTAATGGCAGCGGTACGCGTTCCACCATCCGCTTGGAGCACATCGCAATCCAACCAAATTGTGCGTTCGCCAAGTTTCTTCAGATCAACCACAGATCGTAGGGCACGCCCAATTAAGCGTTGAATCTCCATCGTACGACCGGTGAGCTTTCCTTTGGTCGCCTCACGTTGCGTCCGTGACTGTGTCGCCCGAGGAATCATTGCATATTCTGCTGTAACCCATCCTTTACCCGACCCCTTTTGAAAAGGAGGTACTTTTTCCTCAACACTGGCTGTACATAAAACCCGAGTCTCCCCAATTTGAATGAGAACTGAGCCCTCAGGTATGTTGGTAAACTGCCGTGAAATTTTAACAGGACGTAATTCATCATAAGCCCGACCATTAGAACGTTGCATATTATAACCTGACCTTTCTTCGCGCAAGTACTTATTACTAATCTCAGTTTACCAGAATAGAAGGAGAAATGCCAATTACTTCCTCAATATATGGGGCGTTAGCTATTTGGATTGCGCCCTCCACAAAAATCTACAGTACGGCTAGGTATCGTTTCCTCTCCCACAATTCCGGCAATGGTATAAAGCTGGGCAATGGGGTCGAACCGGAATTCCTTAAGCAAGTGAAAGCCTTTGATTTCGCTAGTTCGCCGAATATGAATCCGTGGACCTGTGCAGGGATAGAGCATTTGCCCGACCCGTATATGCCCATCATCGGCAAAACAAATAGGCAAATCTGCATTAATTAAATCCAGAACACGTTGTTCCACTAAATCTAAATCAATATCTGGTTTTTCCGGCAATTCTAAGACAAAACCGTGTTTAATGTCACTATGGACTTCAGGTTTATCCAAGCCCATCTCCTCAAGAATCATCGAGGTGATGTCCTCAGCGCTGTGAGCCATGCGTCGATACTTAATCGAATCAAAAACAATATCTACAATACTCTGCGGCTCTGGCCCAAACACTGTCGGACGAGTTACAATCACTTCTTCCCCTACTCCAATCAGTACTTCAGCGTTAACCTCAAGCTGAGCATAAACGAGGTCAAAGTGTTCAACGACCACGCGATGCCCACTCACTATAGCTTTTCGAATAGCTTCGGCAATTCTCCAAGGTTGTGTAAACGCCGACTCGAAACGGACATCTAAATGGTAAGTATGATAACGGAAATGTCCACGCTCAGCATCCTCCATCAAAGGCAAAGGTCTAATATTAATTCCATCGTCATCATTAGTCAATTCTAACCCTGGAAACATCCCTCGAATCAACAACGACTTCCCAGCCCCGGCATCTCCCACAAACCCTATCAGTTTGTCCTCAGGACTTAAATAACGTTGTTGAATATTCGTTCCTAAAAATAGAAGACGTCGCTTCCCACGTGGAGCAAAGTAGACCGCCTGCATCAAATGCTCATGAACAAACATGGTCAAAGCCCTCCCTCCCTTATAAACGATTAACAACGAAAATAATAAACAGGATTATGGGCTGATGAATTAAATAAATGCCCAATGAATTTCGACTCAACCACTTAGTCAGATCAGAATTCAGCCGAAACGAAAATAGAGAGTTCGTTCTCTGAGCGTAAAAACGTCGATAGGCAAGAATCCCTAAAATGGTTACAGCAAAATACGGAAAAAGGGGATAATAATCTAGAGAACTAAACCCGTCATACATAAGCCCAAACGGAATAAAGAGACCCGTTCCTACTGCCAGTCCGTTGAACCACAACCCAAGCGGGACGATAGGAACGACAAGTACCCAAAGCGTTCGTGATGATAATCGAGAAACGAGAGGGGATAAGATCATCGTCACGCCTAAAAAATGTAGAATCCCAAAGCGGACATATTCTTCTTTCATAAACAGATAAGTTACAACTGTGACGACCATTCCCCAGAACAGCACTTTCAGTCCCCGCCTAACTGATGATTTGCTAAAACCACTAGAAAGCCCCGAAATAAAGATAAAGAGCAAAGCAGAAGTCTTTCCAATGACAAACCAAAGAGGAGCCTGATAGTCAATATTGACCCCAGCAAACTCCTTTAGGTCATAAGCAAGATGAAATAGCACCATCAGCCCAATCGCCAGCGCCCTTAAAACATCAATCTCTTCATAACGCTGGCTCGAAATCCTACTATTTAGTGAGTGCCGCCTATCCATCTTCATTATCCTCTTCCATCTCCTGCCTTGACAAGGTTAGTGGTTCGTGTTCGAAGTTCGAGGTTCGAATATTACCCGTCACACATATAGACCCTAGATAAATAGTTCAAAACTCTCTGTGATGAAACATGTATCCTTTATGCATCATCCCATTTAAACGTTTGCATTATACTCTTAACCGTCGACTTACTGACACCCCATCTCCAAAAGGCAAAACAGTGGTGGAAAAGTCCGGATTCTGGCAAAGGTCCTGTAAAAACAAACGCAATCTACCCACCATGCGGTCATACTTAGGTGCAAAAGCAGTTCCCGGAACAACCCACCCACGAAAAAGTACATTGTCTACCACCAATACCCCTTCTGGAGCAATTAAGGGATAAATGAGGCTCAAGTAATCCAAATATTCCCCCTTGGCCGCATCGATGAAAACAAAATCAAACGCCGAATCCAACGTCGGAAGAATCTTACGAGCATCCCCCTCCAAAGCCGTAATGCAGTTTTGAAGTCCTGCACGTTCAAAATATATAACGGCCCGCGCGCGACGATCTTTATTCATATCAATCGTCGTAACATGCCCTCCAGTCTGTTCTGCAGCACGCCCCAACCAAATCGTAGAGTACCCAATCGCCGTCCCAATCTCTAAAATAGACTGCGATTTGCCCATATGTACGAGTAAATTAAGAAAATTCCCAACCATTGGCGTCACTACCGGTATAGTTTCTTTAAGGGCCTGCTCCTCCATTTCTCGAAGCAGCGGGTCCCGTTCTCCCAACAATGTTTCCAGATAGCGTTCCATTTCAAAAGGGTAAAACAAAGCCAATCTCCCCTTTTTCTCAGATCTAATTCCAAAATTAACAGTATCATTAACAACTTTACCACAAATGGTTTTGAAACGCATAACCCATTAGAATTATAACATCAGTTTATATTCTTCCTCGGCTAACGCAAAAAATCCCTACTGTGCTTTATCTGATATTGATAAAGCATCAGTAGAGACACGGTAAAGTTAGATAAGGGTCTCGACGTATGCGACTCAAGAAGCCTCCCTCCACTATCCCAAAACAAGACGGTGCATATGAAATATGCCGTCCACATAAACTCCGTCTCCCCGGCCTCCGTCTCTCGACCCCAGCCTAGGACGCAGTGTGACACGAGCGCGAGGTCTCTACGTAAGCAGAATCAGCAAACTTCCGTTCAAGCGACCGACCCCAAATGCGGGGCAGCGCACACGGTCCCTTCTCGCCATCCTGCAAGAAGGCTAATACGTGCGAAGACAGTGTCTTCGTGGGCTTCAGGGACACTCGGCCATCCTGCAAGAAGGCTAATACGTGCGAAGACAGTGTCTGTTAGAAGGGCTAATACGTGCAAAGACAGTGTCTTCGCAGGCCAGCGGATGTGCGCTGCCGCCAATGCGCCAAGGACGGCGCTTTTGGCACGATAGTCTCCAGTGGAGAGTATCGCCGAAGCCGTGATCCCTCGAGGAATTCTTAACGGCGTAGGATAGAGTATCGCCGAAGGATGAACCCCGCTCCCCAAAGTCAGGAGCTTGAACGGTTAGTTTGCTCTGCGTCGTAGGCACCGAGCGCTGGGTCACACAAGTCCCCTACACAAGCGCTCTTTTCACCCTCTCCACCAACCGTTCGTCCACCATCGTCCCAGCCCCACGCTGAATCAGCGCAAACGCTTCGCCGGGAGTCATAGCTACACGATAGGGACGATCTTCTGTCAGTGCTACAAAAATATCCGCGATCGTCATCAGACGGGACCCCTCATCGATCTCATTCCCCTTCAAAGCAAAAGGATACCCTAGACCATCAAGCCGTTCATGGTGATGGGCAGCCCATTCCGACATCCGAGTAGGAAAACCAGCCTCAGTCAATAAACGATGTGTGTAGTATGTATGCGTGCGAATTATATCTATCTCATCGGAATTTAATGCTCCCGGTTTATCCAAGATCTTCTTTGGTATAGAGAGCTTACCTAAGTCATGAAGTAAGCCTGCCACATAGATTTCGCGCAGTCGATCCTCTTGCCAACCCAGTTCCCGAGCCAAACTTTCTACCGTTTCGGCCACCGACCATGAGTGTCGGGCTGTAAATTGACTTTTTTGGTCGATCAAGTCAGCAAACGTTGCCGCTAGATTGAGTGTAAATCCAGAGTCTAAATCGCGTGTCGCCGGAAGGTGCCATTTTCCGCACAGGAGTCCCAAGGCAATTTGAAGTAAATCTGCCTGTTCGATATCTAACCAAAACGCTTCTTTATGAGCAACCTGCTCAAATGCGATGGCAACTTCAGGATAAAATAAGATCCCAGATTTATCTCTTACCCATTTCAAAATTTCGTTTCGTTCTTGACGAGAATGCTGTTTGCGTAGCATCTTAAGATCAATTTTATCAGCCAAAGACAAAATCCGCGCCATCAACGGCACTTCTTCCGACGGGGCACGTAGAGCAGCATGCAGAGTATCCGGTGTCTCATGATGATACTTAATTGCAGAAGCTAAAATTACTCCTGACGGAAAATGCTCGACTGCTAACGCTCCCTCCAGGCAATGTTTTTCTAAAATTCGTGGGTCCCCATGATACTCTCGGAAACAGCCCAACGCCCCAATATCATGCAACAGCCCAGCGACTGTAAGATGAACTAACTCTCTTTTACCTAGTCCAAGATTTCGCCCCAGACGCATAGCAATATAAGCAACACGCTCTCCATGCCGTTGCCCCAAGGTGAGCTGTAAACCCTTTTCTATTTCTTCATCCACTAAACCGAGATCAAGTGCACGAGAGAAACTCCACATCCTACGGATGTAGAAGGCATCTTCAGACACTTCAGCTCCTCCAATCAAAATTCTACTTGCATTTATTACTTAGGGCTTGCTAATTATCGAAAAGTCTAGACTCCGCAAGGGTTTAAGGGTAGTGTCTTAATAAATAGTGCATGGAAAAACAGCCTTTGGCGTCAAAAACCATGCACATAGAGGTGAAATCAAATGGTGCACCGGTGCACCATTTGGCGTCTCTTCCCAACGGGGGGAGTAACTCACTAATTCAGCCAGCCATTTGAGCCACTCCCCATGGGGTAGCCTAACAAACTTCCGTTCAAGCGACCGACCCAAAACACGGGGCAGAGCACAAGGATGTGCGCTGCCGCCAATGCGCCACGGTCCCTTCTCGCCGTCCTGCAAGAAGGTTAATACGTGCGAAGACCGTAACTGTTAGAAGGGTAATCCGTGCGAAAACAGTGTTTTCGTGGGCTTCAGGGACACTCGGCCATCCTGCAAGAAGGCTAATTCGTGCGAAGACAGTGTCTTCGCAGGCCAGCGGATGGCGCTTTTGGCACGATAGTCTCCAGTGACGATAGTCTCCAGTGGAGACTATCGCCGAAGCCGTGATCCCCAAAGGAATACCTACCGGCGTAGGATTAGTATCGCCGAAGCCGCGATCCCGAAAGGAATACTTTCCGGCGTAGGATGAACCCCGCTCCCCAGAGAAGGAGCTTGAACGGTTAGTTTGCTCTGCGTCGTAGGCACCGAGCACTGTGTCATACAAGTCCCCTCCTAATCCCGTATCCCCATTTGGGCCAAGGAAGTTGCCGAATTAGCCACATCTTCTGAGGCTGCTCCGATCTGGCCCGCGGTCAAGGCTAAGGCATCAATCTGCTGAGCAATTCCTTGCACTTGTAGAATACTGGCATTAATTGCAGACATGATTTCTCCAAAACGACCTACAACTTCCCCTGCCTCTGCCGCGGCAACCTGCATGGCCTCGGTCGTTTGAGCGATGGATTGATTCACCGCAATCGTATTTTGCTTCGTGATCGTAATCAGTCCGCTAATCTCCTTGACAGATTGTTCGGAATGGGTTGCGAGCTTCTTAACTTCCTCGGCGACGACCCCAAAGCCTCGACCACTTTCTCCAGCGCGTGCCGCTTCGATGGCGGCATTTAAGGCTAGGAGATTGGTTTGAGAGGCGATTTCCTTGATCACATCCGTAACCGAGGCAATTCGCGCGGAGCTTTTATCCAGCTCGGTCATTTTTCCTTGCATTTCAGCTGTCATATTCGCGAGACGCAAAATTGTTTCTGAGATCATTTGAATCTTCTGAGCACCCTCTTGCGCCAAAACATCCACCTGGCGAGAGAATTGGGCTGCCTCAGAGGCATTATTCGAAATCTGCGCTGTTGCTTCATTCATCTCCGACGCTGAAGCCGCTGTTTCTTCCGAAGTTGCCGCCAACGCTTGACTGGCTTCACTCACCCTGCGTTGTAAGCTGTCGATCTCATTTAAAGCCTTCTCTAATTCGGCCTTCTTATCGATTTCAGTCATGTAGGACTGAATATAACTAGCCATTACAACTTGCTGGTCAAAACTCAAAAGTCTCTGAACGGCTAAACTGGCCCGAATGGCCTGCTCTGTTTTCTTCCGATAGTGTTTAAAAACCCGTGGTATGATCTCGTCACATAAGACCTGATTAGCACTTAGATAGTAAGACGGTGGTAAATTGATGCGATTATGAACCTCTCCGATCGTAACTCGCCACTGTATGAACGCTTCGTCAATCTTTTCCGGGAAGAGAGATAACAAGTATTTCTTCATGGTGATTTTCAACGTGTCCACCGTAGAATATCGGTCGATAATGGCTTTTAGTCCTGGTAGTGTTGTAACATGAGCATAAAAATTCCGGACAATCTCCTCTGCATTTTGCTCGATCACAGGTCGAATCTCTTTAAGCAGAGCCAACTGTTCTGCATCTATTCTCAACAAGCGAACAGCTTCATCTAAGTCAAACTGATGTAACTGAATCATCGGAGCTCATCCCTTCTTTATCAATAAATCTTGCAATGTCTTAAGTATCTTTAGGTTGAATGAAATACTAGAATAATCTCCTAATTTCCAGCCAGTTCTTTATCTTTGTCCGTCATGAAATCTTTGCCCTCAAGTAAAATTCCCAAGGCAGTAAGAACCACGTTCACCGTACAATAAGAATCGTGCTCATCCGTTGCACAACCATCACAAATACTTTGCACCTCAAAGAAGGCTTCTTGAAGTTCCATGTTCTTATATCGCTCAGGGATTAATGGTACACTCCGGAACATATCCAAAATATCCTCAGGGATCTTATCGTTGAATTTTTCCCCCGTCTGAGCCGATAAACTGAGGAATTCCTTCGCCATGAACAATTGGCACAGAGCAGAACATTTACACCCCTGCGCACAGGACTTATCCATCTTCGAAAAAGCCTTATAGGCGCTAAGCTTACTGAATCCTTGTGTCGCCATTTCCCTACCCCTCTCCAACGTTCAAATAGGCGATGTCTATCCCAATCTCCATTACGCTTGTGGTGCCAAGACTTCTTCGATTGCTTGCTTAAACCGTTCAAATCCCGTCTTCTCAAGGACATGATAAAGTCGGGCCCGTGCCCCTTCGCCAAGTTCTGCTGCGAATTCCTCTGCCCCTTGCGCGTAAATTTCCAAAATTCGTTTCACAACAGGGATAACCTGCTCCCGAGGAATTCCTTTACGGACCAATGTTCCATGTTTTGGACTCATCCCAGACTCTGAACCACCGATCCACAGCGAGTATTTACCACGTGGCTCAGCCATTAATCCCAGATCATTACACTGTACTCCCGTACAGTTTCGTGGACAGCCAGAAATCCCAATTTTGAAGTCCCAGGGAAGGATCGTTGCGTAAAAGGCTTCATCAAGCTCCTGGGCGAGTCCTAAAGTATCTCCGCGAGAGTTTGGTGAAAACCCTTTGCCCGGACAAGCGGCAATGTTTCGGATGCTCTTATGCAAACTGGCTACGCGAAGGCCAACCGCTTGGAGCTGTTCTAAAGCGGTCCCAACCTTTTCCTTTGGAATAAGAAGCAGTGAGGCCATGCGCCGTGTGTTCTTAATGACCCCATCTTCTCCGACGATCTCGGCCAAAACACGCACCTGTTTCCCGGTCAAAACCCCGCCAGGAGAATTCACAATAATCGCCACAATCCCGTTGGCTTGTTCAGCGATAGCCCAGTGAATTCCGCTCTCACATTCTACCTCTTCACCCGTCCAGTGAAAATTATCATCTCGTTGAAGTTCAGTCATGAATCTTCCCCTCTCAAGTAATCGTTTGAAATAATTCTATTTTAATAATTTTATTGTTATAATTCGATTATTTATAGAGAAAATCCTGCAACATAATTTGAAAGATCAAGATTTTTATCCCAATACACCAAAAGAGAGCCTAAAATCTCGGCTCTCTTTTCATTGATATTACAGGCATATTTTAATCCACTGCTGTTCTTTATGACTGTTTTACGGATATTGACCCCTAACACTTGTCAATATGTACATGCTTCGTGCTTCAGCCGGCTCGACGACGTTCACCACATTGAGCGTATGCTTGGAAGAAACGATCATGATCCGTTGCTAACTGCTCTACCGATCCATCCGATAAAACTTCATAAATTTTAACCTCTCCCCCTCCCTTTGTCCACTCGTGACAACATTCTCTGCAATAATACCGTTCACGGCCAATTCGGCCAACCTCACGCGCTCCACATAACGGGCAAGTATTCATACTCAAGCCAACTCCTATCAAGGATTTCCAGTATTATCTACATTATACCGTAAAATCTTGGACTGTTGCTAAAGATTTTGTGAAGCTTTTGTGTCTATTTTAGGTCTAATAAATTTAAAAATCTTATGTAAATTCGTATTATTATTCTGTTACATAAACCCACCTCTTCTATGTCATTCTACCAATTAAACGAAATCCAAAAACTTGATTGGGAGTGGACTGTTTGTAATTATACATGATGTAATTTATGAGACTACCTTTAAGGGAGTAGTGTCTATAATCCTCGAAAAAAAGAAAAATTTATTTTTTAAAATAGGAAAAGAAGCAGGATTTTTACTAATATAAGAAGAACACGTCGTAATACAAATTCACTATCTCTGAAATTCTTAAGTATTATGAAGAATTCGAAGATACGAACTGATTTTTAAGTTGAGAGGGAGCGTATAATGTTTAAATTCAAACGTCATTTTTCTGACAGCGGTACGCAGATGGCCATAGACAAAGATGAACTAGACAAGTTAACCGAATGTCTGAACCACTGCGACCTCGGAAAACCGCTTGAGCTAGATCTCTCTCCCACTAGCTCGCTAAGCGGTATCGTCAAAGTCATCAACGGAATCATTGAGACGCGGCAAAACGCTGTTGCCGGTACTATGCTGGACATTAACGGAGCGGTCGGACAAATGACCGGCATGACCTCCATTCGCGAAATGCTCCAGCGCATTCAGGAACAGACGCCGCAAATTGCTAATATGTCCGCGCAAGCCCAGGAAATGGGCGCAGCTGCCGGAGAAACTGCCTCATCCGCAGCAAATGCAGCGTCTTTTGTCGAACAATCCTTGAGTATGGCCTCCTCCGGGGTTGAAAAGATCAAACAAGCTATTGACTTTGTTGAACGCTCCTTTGCCCAATTCGAACAAGTAAGCCAGCAGGTACAAGCTGTTTTAGATTCCATGGGCGAAATCGAACAGATTGTCAGCGTCATTGCGGGCGTTGCGGATCAAACGAACCTTTTGGCTTTAAACGCGGCCATCGAAGCGGCTCGAGCGGGAGAGCAGGGACGTGGCTTTGCAGTCGTTGCCGACGAAGTACGCAAGTTAGCCGAACACACGAAGGTGTCCGTCACTGACATCCGACAGAAGACTGGGCATTTGAGTCAGAATTCTAGCCGTACTGCGAGTGACATCCTTTCCCTCTCCCACATGATGCTGGAAGGAAAATCCGTCATGCAGGCTGCGGGGCAAGAGGTGGAGCAAATCTTCAACCACGTCGAAACGATCGCGGAGGAAATTCAACAAATTGCTGCCGGAAGCGAAGAACAAAGTGCCGTTATCGAAGAATTTGCTCAAATCATTAGCTCGGTGAGCGAATCAGCCAATACGACTGAAATCGTTGCCAACCAAACCGGCGAGGGGATTTATTCTATCAGCCAACAACTCGGAGAAATCAGAACCCGCCAAATCCAGAGTGTCCCTGTCATAACCACTCTACAGTCCCTTGAACTTTCCAAGACAGATCACCTCCTCTGGACTTGGCGCATCTATAATATGCTTTTAGGGTATGAGCAAGTGGATCCGCAAAAAGTTGGTACCCACCATGACTGTCGCTTAGGACAATGGGTTGATAGCCCCGAATCTACCATATTACGCACAAATCCGACTTTCTTAGGACTTACGTCACCACACGAACGCGTGCATGAATTAGCACATCAAGCCGCCCAGGCTTACAGTCAAGGCAACGTTGAAAAAGCCGCCTACCTTTTGTCCGAGATGTCCCAGGCTTCTCAAGAGGTTGTCGGGATCCTCAATGAGTTAGAACAGCTTATTTGATTTCCTTAAATACCTCTTAGCTCTGCTATAAGAATAACATAGAGAGAGTAGCCTAATTCAGAAGGCTACTCTCTCTATGTTTTCAGGCTGTATAGTTATTTAGCTTTGCTATGCTATGGTCTTTGTATTGCACTTTCCCGATTTCATAAAGATTATTTACCCCATGATCGATGACCACGAATGCTGGGAAATCTTTCTCATTCAGGAGACTTGCACATTTTTAAGCCCCCCCATATCTTCGCTCAGCCTTCATGACTTAATGAATCTTCTTTCCCCGTCTTCGCTGTCTCCATATAATCATCTAATAGATCTAAGAAGACTGTGACCCCTAATAAATCTGCGCTACCACCGGGACTAATCTTTCGTTGAGAAAGGTCTTTATCCATTTCATGGATCGCTTTTATTCCTTGGGACGTTTTTACTCCGCCTATGGATATAATTTGCTTTGCCTTTTCTTGAATTTCTTTTAATGTGTCAATAGAATGTCTATATAAAATTGTGGTATCCTCACAATGCTGCATAATCGCCAAAAGAGTTTGCACTAATCTTTGGTTTTTGCCTAAATCTCGGTTCCTCTTATAAAAACCTAATGAAAAATCAAAAACCGTGGGCAGTCCTCTTTGAACCTCTCCACGAATTCCTTCTACCTTATGGTGCAAAAAGAGCCTTTCTCCGTGTGTTAAAGATAATTCATTGGCGTTTTTAAATTCATTATACCTGGAGTTCAACTCCCGCTCAACTAAACCCGCAGTCATATCTTTTATAATGCTTTGTAAAGATGAGAAGTGGGTTCCATTGTAAAATGCTTTGCCTCCGGCAGCACAACAAACACCTAACAAAAAAAACATTCCTTTATGGGTATTGACGCCTAAAGTCTTACGAAACATTTGTTGTTCGCCTAATTGTCCAATCTGCCTTATTTGAGTGAAAATCTTTTGGGGTGTACTTGGGCTGAATCCTGCCTCCGAGCAATGAATTAAGGGGTTAATGAGAGTAGTAGCGCTATCTAAGAAAGTGAAGTAATCCATATCTCGATGGGCGCCACTCGAGGCTCTGGAAACTAATCCGGGTGATGGATTGCAGGAAGCCTCATAGAGCATTGCCTGCACAGCAAGACTGGCTATATTAATACATTGATCATTTACGCTAGTGTTTAATCTAATGTTCTCTACCATAAACGTTTTCCCTATATTCCCTATATTTTTCTTCAATATATCCGATTACCTCATGTTCACTATGTCGTCCAGCCCTTACACAGAAATGGGCATCGTCCTCACATAGATAGCATTTTCTCCTTGGATATCCCAGTTCCTGCCTGCCTATACTTTTCCCCTCGTAATCATACACATCTAGGTCTAAACATCTCCCAAGGGTATGTTTTTCTTCAAGATCAACAGCCATCCTCTTCAAAGCGTAAGCCTCTTCTTTAACAGCAACATAAAGAATCGGGCCTTCTGCTCCTTGAAGTAGTAACTTGCTAAAAATTTTGTCGCTTAAAAGAGTACAAATTAGAGAGCTCATATCCTCAATTATCTGAGTTGTCATTTCATTCGTTTTTTTGAGTCCCGGATAATTTACTCTCATAACTAATAGTGGAGTATTATGCCGTTTTAGTAATTTGCCGATTAAGCTAACCCTTTTTTCCCTAGCTAAAAGTAATTCATCGGCTGTGTATTCTTTCATCATTTAATGCGAGGAGCAACTACTTTTCAGCTTCTCCACGATCTCCCTTCCTAAGGGTGTGTTTAGAAACTCCAGAGTAACATCCGGCAGGAGGTTCTTTAGATCATCCAGCTCCCCTTGTTTTATTAGATCTCTAACCCTAGAAGCGCTTATGGAAACATCCTTAAACCTTTTTCTTGCAATAACGTGCAGCTTAACGCCATAAATAGGAAGGACCTTCTTGAGAGCCTCATTGTAGGCCCTAGTAACTTGGCAATAGGGTTCATGCCCCACATATCTCTGCGTAATGTTTAAGATTTTACAAAAATACTGGGCAAAGATTGAGGAGTCTAACTCCACATAAGCCTTTAACCTTGCTCCCTTTTCCCGCAAAAAGTAGGAAGGGAAAGTGGCGGAAGATATTATATACTCTCCACTGGGTAAAACCTTAACATTTTTTAAGTGCGAAACTCCTTTACTAACCAACTCGTATCGCGTTTCAAAGGGAAAAAGGGACCGATCTTCCTCGACAACAAAAACGAGTACCTCTTCATTGTTTTTAGCCGCTTCTTCAATTAAATAGGCGTGTCCTAGGGTGAAAGGATTGCAATTCATAACTAAGGCAGTTTTTTCTCCGCCCCCTAGATTATAGTTTTCTTTCATATCCTCTAATGCTTTATAGATATCATAAACGCCATTTTCTAAGAGGGCTACCTCTTCATTACTATGAATAAGTTTGAAATTAAGAGCCAAAAAAACATGAGCACTTGCTGGTTTTGAGAAAATAAAGCTGTGGAATATACCTTGACTGAACAGTTTATCGATCAGAGCAGAAATTAAGATGGAGGTTATTCCTTCTCCTCTATGTTCCTCAATTATGGCAAAGCATTTTAAGACATTTCTTGCTTTAGAACAGGTTGCAATAATTGAAGCTTCCTGCGAAACCCCATCTCTTATTACTATAGTATAGTCCACATCCTGATCCAAGCTTAAATCAAAGCCCTGGAGAAAGGCTTCTACCTCGTCTCTTTCTTTAGGATCTTTAAGATTCACCCAATTTGGAATAACTCCATACATGTACGTTCTCTCCTTTAATCCACCATCCTCACAACATCGATAACACTACCATCCCGATACTCCACCACAGCCACAATCTTATCGGAGGTTTTAATGGCCTTAGGCACTCCTGTAATCTTTTCAGCTTTCAATTTCAATTCTTCTATGGTCAAAAGTGGCAGCTCTGTTTTCCTTAGCTTTTCAATTAAATCCACTCTTCTAGGATTGACAGCAATTCCGCGCTCAGTCACAACAACATCAATGCTTTCTCCTGGAGTTGTAATCGTCGTCACTTTATCTTTGATTATTGGAAGCCTGGCTTTCATTAGATTAGTGACAACAATGGAGAGCTTGGCCCCTGCAGCGGTATCACTATGTCCACCCGAGCCACCCATGATTACCCCATCTGAGCCTGTCGTAACATTGACGTTAAAGGCGATGTCAATTTCAGTGGCTCCCAGGATCATGATATCTAGGTTGTTAACCACCGCTCCCTTAGTGTGAGGATTCCCATACATGGAAGCAGACATAAATTGGTGCTGTTTATTATTTCTATACGATTTTATTGCTTCTAAATCAAAGCATTGGACATCAAAGAGGGCTCGAAACAATCCTTCTTCCAGCATTTCCACAAGATAACCCGTAATTCCCCCGGCAGCGAAGCTTCCGATCACACCTTCGCGTTTCATAATATCTTTAAGCTCTGCTGCGACTGCGAGAGAGGTTCCACCTGCGCCTGTTTGAAAGGACATTCCATCTTTAATCAAGCCTGAAGCCTGGATTACTTGGGCGGCCATTCTTGCGATCAGAAGAGCCACCGGATCCTTCGTGATCTTAGTTGTCCCTGAAACAATACCCCTAGGGTCTCCGATGGATTCAACCTGAACCACATAATCGATAAAAACTTGGCTGATTTCAATCGGGCAGGCTGGGTAGGGCACTAAATTATCGGTTATAACAACGGTTTTATCGGCGTACTCGGCATCTGAAACAGCATAACCTAAGGCCCCACAGGCCGATTTACCCTCCACTCCATTGATGTTGCCGTAGGTATCTGCCGTAGGCGCTGCAATGAAGGCTACGTCGATATGCAGATCTCCACTTTCTATGGCCCTAGGTCTTCCGCCGTGAGTCTGCATTAGAGCAGGCTTTTTTAACTCCCCTCGTGATATGGCCTCCGGCACAGGCCCTGACATATAGTTCGCTACAATTCCAGTGACCACTTCATTTTTTATGTGCTCTACAAGGGGCGCATGGATAGGAAAGATAGAGCTGGCCGCGACGGTAAGATTTTTTATGCCTCGTTTAGCCAAGGCCTCCAGCACCATATTTAGAACATGATCTCCATTTCTCAAATGATGATGAAATGAAATCGTCATACCATCAATTATGTTTAATTTATCTAACGCCTGATCTAAACTTGCTAATACTTTTTGATCCCTGGGGATGACACTGGTCAGTTTCACGGCTTTCCTGGTCTTAATCCTTTCATTGCTAACAGCTCCTTGAAACGGCTTAACTTCTCCATACCCCTCTATATAAGCCGGAAGTTCTCTACCTAAAACCGTTTTGATCATTTTTATAGATTTCAGTATACTTCCCCCTATCTCTCAATAAGTCCTAGTCTTTGTCCAAGCTCCACCGTCGTTCTCGCCCGATTGATAACCGGCGCATCAATCATTTTACCATCTAAAGAAAAGACCCCTTTGCCTTCTTTTTCCGCTTCCTCCATGGCAGCCAAAACCCTCAGGGCCTGTTTTAACTCCACCTCTGTCGGGGCAAACACAGCATGAATAATCTCAATCTGCCTGGGGTTTATGGCTGATTTTCCGGTCAGCCCCAAGCTTTTGGCCCTAGCTGTGTCCTTGGTAAGTCCCTCATAATCATTGGTATCAGTAAATGGGGTATCAATAGCATCCACCCTTAAAGCCCGGCACACGGTTGCGACCTTATTCCGAGCATAAAAGATTTCCTCTCCCTCTTTTGTTCTCGTAATTCCCAGATCTGCGGTCAAGTCTTCTCCACCAAGTAAAACCCCTACCATTCGTTGGGAGGCCTTGATCACCTCATAAACCGTTTCTAAGCCCAAAGCGGTTTCTATCAGAGCGATTATTTTAATGCTACCGACTAAGTAGCCTTCTTCTTCTTCAATTTTAGCCAACATAATATCAACAAGCTTTATTTCCTCTACATCCGCTTTCGGAACCAGCAATGTATCTGGTTTAACCCTAGCAATCACATCCACATCTTGGGGCCCAAATTCTGTATCCAAGGGATTGACTCTAACCACGACTTCCACCTGTGAATAGTCGATATATTTTATTGCATCTCTTACCAAAATTCTGGCACTATCTTTTTCTGTTAGACTTACTGCGTCTTCTAAATCTAGAATAATAGCGTCCGCTCCGAGGATCGCCGCATCTTGAAGCATACCCGGGTTATTTCCCGGCATAAAAAGCATCGTTCTTCTTAACTTTTGCACTTTTACTCACCTCGACTAATGATCCAATGCGTATCACCACGATATGCGTTTCGTGGTTCGATGTACGAATATACGAATATACGAGTATCCGAGTATCCGAACTTCGCCCATCGCCTGTGCCCTTGGATAAGTTCAGTTAAACCCTTAATTTGCAAGCTCCTCTTGACCCTATCAAGAGTCTTGAATTATTTTTTTAATCGTTAGATAGCTCGTTTAATAGCTGTTTCCACTCTTGCACCAATCGTATAATCCAAAGCTCCCTTATCTTGAGCCTTAATAGTAATGCCCTCGATACCCATTTCCTTAACCTTATGTAAAATCACTTGCTCAATCACATCACCAAACTGCTGCATAACGATACTTTCTAGTTCAAGCTCTATGTTTCCCGAATCATTGGGCATGACCATGATCAGAATATCGTTGGACTCTAATGTACCTGCCTTGGCGATCTTAGTTATCTTGATGTAAATCACCTCATTTGACTTCTCTACAATAATTAAGAACACTCTATTATCTTTTTAACTTTACCTTTAACTATCAACAGAAAATCCTTAGTAGCTTAAAAGTAATAAACTCCTTCGAGCGGTATTTCATACTTTGCCGGAACAATAGCAGTCTTGCTTTCGAACTTGAGAACGAAGTTTTCTAATATCACTATACACAACAGCACCCGATCGCCCCATTAAACTGGGGCTCCTGCGGGATAACAATCCGTCGTCCCGACCCAACCTCTAAGAGCTTGGCAACTGCGCGGTTGTGTGCAACACCCCCAGTAAAGACTAATACCTCCCCGGCAAAAGAACGCAACAGCGGCAAAATTCGCTTAACAATCGTAGCGTTAACCCCAGCTCCTAGTTCTGCCAGCGGGAACCCTTCCACAATCTTACCGATAAGCTCACTTTCACCAAACACTGCACAAGTAGAATTCAACTCCACCGGATCCTCTGTATATTGTCCGAGCTCCTCAAGAGTCACATCGAGAACACTTGCCATATTTTCTAAATAACGTCCAGAAGAAGCTGCGCACTTATCATTCGTCAAAAAATCAATCATTTTCCCTTTCCGAACCTGGATGATTTTGCTATCCTGTCCCCCAAGATCGATCAAGGTGAAATCCGTTAGCCCCGTCTGATAAATCGCACCTAAAACATGCGCCTTCAACTCTGGAATCGCCTCACCTCCAGCAAGCTCCAGAGTATTCCGTCCATAACCGGTGGAAACCAAACGATCTACCACAGGCAGACCCAAGGCCTCAAAGTTCACGACTAATTTATCCCCGTGCTTTCGCCCATACTCCCGGTAAAAACGGATCGTATCCAAGCTCTCCAACCGAAGGATCTCTAAACGTGCCTCTTCCTTAGGCCGCTCCATGAGGGCAATCTTCACACTCCGGCTCCCCAAATCAATTCCACAAATGGTTTGTCTAGGCATGTTCCGCCTTCCTTCCTACATGTTTCCACTCTTCCCTTGAGACCCACAAGCAGGGTCTCGAGAATACGGCGCGAAGCCTTTGCGAGAGTCGTAGCCATGGCTTTAACTCCGCTCTCATAAAGCAGGGCGGAACACAAGGATGTGTTCCGCGGCCATGCGACAGGGATGTCGCTTTGGCCGGGAACCCTGCCCGCTTACATCAGGAGGTTAACGCCTTAGTTTGGCATGACAAGCACAGGAGCTAACCAAGTATTTTCGCGACCCTCCTAATCGATGAGCATACTCAAAAAGGACTCTATCCTCATTTTACTCCGCGCATCCAATCCTGTTGGGTTCTCCCCTTCCAAGGTTAGAACCGGGTATTCCAGCTTCTTTCTTATGATCAGATCCTCAATCTGACGATAACAGAAACTTTGCGTATAGTGGATGATTCCGTCTAGTTGGCGGCGCTCGGCCTCGCGAGAAATATCCTCAATCCGTTGAAATACTTTATAGGGATACGTATATAAGCGGTACTGCTCGACTACATCATCTGTCTCAAAAGGCATCGCAAACTGCCTCTGGACTTCATTGAAAACAACACGAGCTCCGTGTTGTTCTAAAAAATCGTATAGTTCAGGGAAAATAGGTGGAACGCCGATAAAACCGAGGCGGATTTCCCGCACTTTCCCTCCAGATCTTGAACGGAACTCTCCTGACAAAGACTCCCTCTTGTGCGCCTTTTGAATAAATTCCTCCATCTCCTGAGCAAAGCCCTCTGGGTCGCCGTTGAAATCTGAACACGAAACAAGATAAAGATGGTTCTCAAACCCACTCACCTGATTCTCTTCCCAAGTCAGTCGATCAATTTCCCATGCCAAAGCTCGGACCTGATCAAGGCGCTTCTTCTGGAGGTTCACACCTTCCCAAGTTGTCCCCAAAGCTTTAATTAGCTTGTCCATCTGAAGACGGAGCATATCCGCGTCCTGATCATACGGAAAAGCAAAGGGAATAATTTCGATTCCCTCCACTTCCCACGTCTCCATCAGCGCATGGGTATTACTACAATCGCCTTGTGTTACTGCAACAATGCGCTCAATGTCCGGATTATGCAAAGCCGTTGAATACAACCCCTTAATCCAACCACATACATTCCTCGGAAAACCAGCCAACTCCGCCTCTTCCACTCGACGCATAGCCTCCGAGCCTGTAATAAAAATATTGTTCAAATCAACAGGTGTATCACCCGCCGCAAAAATTACTTCAACCGGCACCGTCGTTGTTAACCCGATTTTACCCATAATCGCTGTCTACTCCTTGCTAAAACCTGTTAATAGGACTTTCTTCTTATATTTTAATGGGTCGAACCCAAAATGTTAAGTAGGTGTCACCAGAGAGTTATGTCCCTTAAACGGACACAGATCGCTAGTAAGTGAATATCGCCCTTTGGAAGATAGTAAACATGACGCAATGCCCATATAATGGTATAATGACATAAATCAGAGAAAACTAAAGAAGAATAGGTACCTTAGGATTATTGTTGGTCTGACTAAAGAATCTTATTTGATTATAAGGAGGCTTTAACATATGCCATTACATCACGAAAACAAAAAATATACTTTCGCCGATTATTTAACCTGGCCAGAAAATGAACGGTGGGAAATTATTAATGGAGTACCCCATCTGCAATCTGCACCTACCTGGCAACATCAGGCTATATCGAGGGAACTATTAACCCAATTCAACAATTACCTAAAAGATAAGTCCTGTCAGGTGTTTGCCTCGCCATTTGACTTAAGACTTCCTGAAAAAGACGAAAACGATGAAGAAACTACTTTTGTTGTGCAGCCTGATCTTATAATTGTTTGTGATAAAAAAGGTCTAAAAGGTACGGGTTACTTTGGTACTCCCACTCTCGTGATCGAGATAACCTCCCCTGCAACGGCAAGAAACGATAAGGTTTGGAAATTTAATAAATATGAAAAAGTTGGCGTTCAAGAATACTGGATTGTAGAACCAGACGGCAAATTTATCAGTGTATATACGCTACAACCTAATGATAGATATGGTAGGCCAGAATCGTATACTGAAACAGACCAGATCAAGGTGACTGTCTTCCCAGACTTGGCAGTAGACTTAAAACCGATATTTGAGGCGGTCTAATTCTAGCTTCTAGAATTCATTTCTTATAAAGATACCTCTATAAGGCCCTCAGAGACAAGCTCTCTGCAGGGCCTTTCCAATGTTTCTACGTAAATCATTCTGAAAAACTAGTATTTTGCGACCCTTGCCTAACTCCAAAACGCTTCCTCAGAATGGGTTTTCTTCCCTTCCCGATACTTCAACACAGTCAGGGTTCTACTCATCTCATTATGCACAATCATATACCCTTCATCCACACCCATACCAGGCTTCGCCAGCATTTGATCCGGGCGAGTAGCCAGTGATACATGAACTGCCGTCCGTCCACCGGCATCCGTTTCATTACAAGATCCACCGACATAAGCGCCTACACCATATTTCTTGGCATAAATTACCGCTTCAATAGTGTTTTGAATTCCCCCTAGATCCGGAGTTTTGATTTGAACCATATCAGCAGCTTGAGCATCAACAAATTTTACAATATCTTCGTACGTATTGCACCACTCATCGGCAACGATTTCAACTTTAATATTCTTAGTCTTCAAGGCCTCGCGTAAAGACTTAAGTTGTTCAATTTGACCCTCGACACTTCCAGCATCCATCGGTCCTTCAATCCGCAAGTGCAACGGTGCAGCGGCTTTTTCCAGCTTCGCAAAGTAGTCGACCATCCGCTCCGTACTATCTTCAAAAGCAATCCCAATTGTACCATAAACATCAATATGCAAGACAGGGCGATAGCTATCTCCACCTAACGTCAGGATTCGGTTTTTCAGCCACTCCACATAATCCAAGAGTAGTTCCCCATTTTTTCCCAGCTTTGTTTCCACATTATTAATCAACGCATGAGGTAACACCCCAGCACGTTTGATAATCGCCTTATCCGCATTATCATAACGATCATCCCCGGTTTGAGTGAAGATCGGGACAGGCTCCAAAACCAGTGGCAGTTTATATTCCTCAAGAATAACTTCTGTCATCGTCTTTTTCTTAGCTTTAGCCACACCATCAAGAATAGCCTGACTTACACCATATCGAATGGCTGTATGATATCGTTCCCCATTAGGCCGGATTAAATTTTCTGCAAGACCCACCAAACGCCGAAAGGAATCAAGTTCCTGTCCAACCAGCTTAGGCGCAATCTCTTCCATAATAATAGGAATGAAATCTTTAGCCAAAAAAAGCGGATCCCGACCACCAGCCCCAGAATATTGCACAGCCGCACAATCCCCCGAAGCCACTTGCCCATCTTCCAGAATCATAATCACAGAAATAGACTCCCCACGTTGACGAACCGCCCTAAACCCCGGTGTCCTCGGCTCCCCATTATAAGTAAATCCATCATGGGCCGCTCCCCCCTTAATCGCCATTTGATCATCAAAATAAAATCCAGTAAGCCCCGGCGAAGCAACAACGTCAACAATTTTCATTATGTACCCTCCCTCGATGTTTTCTCATCTTTATGTTCAACCTGTACTCTAGCTCAAAACAACCTGTTTGTTATGAGACGTGCGATGTGCGGAGCCAACCATTTAGACCGTGACGTCGCTTTGGCCAGGCACGATATTTGTATGCAACTAAGAACCGTCCCCACTCCCACTCTTGCAGCATGCAAGCAAGAACCGTCCCTACTCCCACTCGGAAAACAGGGCTGAGCACAAGGTCCCTTCTCGCCATACATCCCTACTTAATCTAAATCTAATACCCCAAGGGGATTAGCATCCCAGACAACACCCTCGTCGGGAACCCGACCCCATCGACCCAGGATAGACGTTGCTTGAGACCAAGAGAACGACTTAAGCGAGCAGCCCGCCAAACTTCGCGAAAGCGACCCGGAAAACAGGGCTGAGCACAGGGTCCCTTCTCGCCATCCTTGGCTACAGGGACACTAGACCATCCATGGTCGTCGGATGTGCGAAGCCGCCAGTGAGCCAAGGATGGCTCATCTGGCGGGCACCCTGTTTGGAGGGAAGCTTGAGCGTTAGTTTGGCCTGCAAGCGCCAGTTCGTGAACGGGTCTCAAGCAACGTCATCCCCAGAACGACCCCAGAGACGAGCCCAAAGATGCTAACCCCTTGGCCGCCCAACGAGCATCCCTTTCCCAATTGCATAAATATCATCAATCACCATCTGAAAGGAAGGATCTCGCCCCTCGTCCTTGCCACGCTGCGCAATCCGTTCGCGGTGAAACTCCTTAATCCTCTCATCAAACGGAATATTCCCAAAATCCAACAACCTGACCGCACCAGTAGTATCGCGGGCTGGAAGAATCTTACCCGAATTATAACGGCTCGGTGCGAAGGGAACATCAATGACTCCCGCTTGGAAGGCTCTAACGACACCAACAGCAGTATCCCCTTCGCCTAAGTCGAGAACTCGATCGAGGATCGCTCTGGTTTCCGCCAAGATCATTTCCTCTTCCAAGGCCAACTCCGGTGTCATGGGTAGGCTTTGGTCTTTCAACATGCTTAAAATCTGTTTCGTCGTGCGAATACCTGCCGCATTGGCCTCCTTGGTTGGAATACCCAGGGCTTCATGCGGCGTTTTCACGATGACTTTTGTAGCCTTACCCAAAGCCGCAGTCACCGCGCCCCATGAGATGACTCCGAAAGCCTTTGCTTCATCTTGAGGGAAACCACCCATCCATTGATGAAAGACCGTCGTGATCATCACTTTCGGCAAGCCGAGTTTTGCCAGATACTCTTCTGCCAGGACAGGCAGGGTATGCAGTGCAGCGACATCTTGAATGAGATTGCCGCATTGTCCGTAACCGAGCGTCAAACTGCGGACACCTTGAGCGACCGCGAGAATTCCTTCAATCACCGCAACCGCATGTGAGATAGCAGGTGGCACAAGCGTCCCAGTCAAAGGGCCGAACGGTTCGCGGTTGATTTTGACCCCTTGCTCTTCGTACAGACCAATCAAGCGGTCCACATACTGCCAGTATTTGATCGTACTTTCGATGGAAACATCTTTGGAATACGGAATGTTATAAGAGATTCCGCCTCCCTCATAATCCGTAAATCCACCGGCAAGCGTAATTTCCGCCAGTAACCGGGCATCTGGGGTCCCATGACGAACTTGAACCGGCACTTGAACACTTTCAACTACTCGCCGACAAGCCGCAACTCCGTGGTTGACGGCTGGAAACCCATTAAGCATAGAGCGCCCAAGGCCTTGGCTTTCTTCAATCCCAGCTTGAGCTTCGGTATAACGGTTTTGGCGAGTATAAGAATCAATCGTAGACGGAAGAAAATCTGCTCCTCCTTCATCTTGCAGGAAGCGCAACAGCTCGATATGCTCATTAAGCAGGGCGACACCGGCGCGCGGTTGAGCAAAGGTGAGGCCCTTGGCCTTTCCTTCAGCGAGTTTTTCGGCAAATACTTTACTCTTAGGTAAGGATTTATGATAGGCGACCGCTTCTTCAAGGTTTACAGCCTTGCCCGTCTCCCATTGTCCCAAGACTTCCAGTCGCTGGCGCTGAAACTCTTCAGCATCCATTTGTCGGACAGTTAATTCCATTTACTGAACCCTCCTATAATTTAACCACATATTTTTTCATCATCCGGAGCGCGACTTGCGGCGCTACCTCTCGCAGCAGGCCCATAGCCGCTAAAATGTACTCTTTATCTAAATAATAACTAGCCTTTTGTGGTTTAAGAAGCGTCGGTTCCTCTGGATTAAAGACCGCCCCTTTTAAGATTTCCAAGGCATCTGGGTGATGAAGCAGGACTCCTCCCGTACCGATTACCACTGGAAGGGGAGTTAAATCTTTGCCGTGCTGCACATAGGTCGCGCCGAAGGGAGTATAAACAACCTCAACTGTTCCCACATGCCGCTCAACGGCTAAACTCACAGCCATTCGACCCATAGCCCTATCGAACTTGGCCTCCTCCTCCGTTTGAGGGATTCGCCAAGGGTTTTCCTTACATAAGCCCAATTGACAGGCAACTTGCTCATCTGTCCAACCCAAATAATCAAACAAGCGACGCCCGGACGCTTCCACTAAAGCTTCCGAACTGTAACGCATCCCCAAATCACCCTCGACCGTCCGTTTGGCATAAGGTTCCGGCAAGCCTTTAAGCATAACGCTGGGTTTGCTCGGGTCACCTTTAGCAATGGAATGCACATCTGTCGTGGCTCCCCCGACATCCACAATCATCAGTTCTCCCATTCCTCGCTCGGAACCGTGTCCCTGAGCCAGAAGTTCTGCTGCCGAAAGCACTGCAGCTGGCGTTGGCATCATGATCCGCTCCAGGAACTCCTCGGCTTTATCTAACCCTTTGGACTTGATGATGTGGGTCAGGAAGACATCCCTAATTGCTAAACGGGCAGATTCTACTGCCAAAACACCGAGTTCTGGCATCACATTGTCTGCCACAACTACGGGATCGTGGTGTTTTCTTAAGATGTCCGCAGCCTGCGCTGAGACCGCTTTATTTCCTGCAATCACAATAGGAAGGCTAGTAGGAAGCGCGCAAAGCATTTCTGCATTTTTCAGCAGTATTTCTTTATTCCCACCGTCCGTTCCTCCCGCTATTAAGAGGATGTCCGGTTTCGAGACTGTAATTTTGTCGAGATCCTGTAAGGTCAGTTCATAACTAAAGACTTGAAGCACTCGCGCCCCCGCTCCCAAGGCCGCCCGTCTGGCCGCTTCGGCGGTTAACTCTTTAACCAAACCACTGGCGATCATTTTCAATCCACCGGCTGCACTGCTGCAGGCGAGCTTGCGAACAAAATTCCAACCTCCCGCTGGCTCAGGAATCTGAGCCAAGGCCACCTTCAGCCCGTCCATAATGTTCGTCTCAATCGACGTACCCGCTCGGGCCGTCCCAACTATTTCCTCAGTATCCAGATCGACAATCGTGACCTTAGTGTACGTACTACCAAAATCAATGAGAAGGACTGCTTGCAAGGTCCATTCCCCCTTTAATCTTCCGTAATACCCAAATCCTTACGCAAATCTTCAATCGCCGTCTCTGGCATA
Organism: Desulfosporosinus sp. OT; assembly: GCF_000224515.1. Classification (GTDB taxonomy): domain Bacteria; phylum Bacillota; class Desulfitobacteriia; order Desulfitobacteriales; family Desulfitobacteriaceae; genus Desulfosporosinus. The sequence continues at coordinate 28,176 of NZ_AGAF01000038.1, forward strand.
GTTCCAGGTGGATAAACCCGGTCAAAACCCATGGCCAAGAACCGTTCTTTGACAGACTCAAAGTCGCATTTTCCACAAACCAGGTTACCTCCGACGTACATACGGATATTACCAATCCCTGTTTCCTGACATTTCTCCCGCAGACCTCGGCAATCCATCTCTCCATGTCCATACAAGGATGAAACCAGGATCACGTCAGCATTCGTTTCAATAGCCGCATGGATGAATTCCTCCTGAGTTGCCAGCACCCCAATATTAATGACTTTAAAACCCGCTTGGGTCAAGGCATAATCCAATATCCGATTTCCCACGGCATGAACATCTGATCCAATAACCCCTAAAACCAAGGTTTTTTGTTCCACATTCATTCCTCCATAATCGAGGTTCGAAGTCCGAAGTCCGATTTTCCAAGTTCCAAGTTTCGTGCCTAGTATTCCATTCTTCATCCTTCGTGCTTCAGGCCTCGTGTTCTTGCTTCTTACCCTAGTGCCTCGAGCCTCGAGTCTCGTCATTCGCTCAGGATTACCTGCTCCACGAGATCAATCGGTTCCTGGAGGAGCGTATTTCCGACTTGTCGGAAAAGGCCTGGATCTCCACTTACAAAATAACGGGTCCGCCAATGACTTTTCCCCAGAATTGAACCGGAAGGTGCCAAAACCAATCCTGATTGTTCCCGCTGATCCATTTGCTGCAGCAATACTTTAAGCTCTTGGACAACAGCCAAAGCCGGATCGACAATCAGCACATCCTCCCCTAAGATCTCCCGAATGACTGGTTCAAGGAAGGGATAATGTGTACACCCTAAAATAAGGGCATCTACGCCAGCCGTCTGGAGTGGCGTCAGATATGTTCGTGCAATTCCTCGAGCCTCTGCTGAATTGGCTAACCCGGCCTCAATCAAAGGTACAAAGAGCGGACAACCCTGAGCTTTGACCAGAGCAATGGCTTGCTCTCCGTGCTGCCAAGCTTCACGAAGTACCGTGTTTTCAGGTACACAACCTTTAGCTAACGCTCGACTCACCCCGGACGAATAGGCTTTACTACGCACCGTGGTTTCCGTGGCTATCAAACCAATTCTGCCAGCAATTGTTTTTTCAACTGCCAAGCGAGCTCCTGGTTCGACCATACCGATCATTGGGACATCAAATCGATCCCTAAGAATGGGAAGCGCGGTTGCCGAACTGGTATTACAGGCTACAACAATCACCTCAGCCCCTTGCCCAATCAGAAACGTGACACTCTCTTCTCCGAAAAGTATAAGCTCCTCCCGAGAGCGGTTCCCATAAGGAACCCGAGCTGTATCTCCAAAATAAACAACTCGGACATCCAACAGTTGCTCCAAAATCTCTTTCATTACGGTAAGTCCCCCGACCCCGGAGTCAAATATACCGATCACGCGTTGTTTTTTCAAATCTTCTCCTCCTTCAATTCAAGCAAAGTGCCGCGCAGGAGGTTAAGGCTCCCAGCATCCGGTTCAAAGCGGAATTCAATACATTCCATATGTTCCGGAAGCACTTTTTCAACCCTTCGTCGAAATTTTGGAGCTACAATCACTGCCCCACATTCCAACAAAACCTTCCGTAAATTATCCTCATTCGGTTGGACCAGCGTTTTAAACGTTGGGCGCAAACCGGCTTGCTTCAACGCAAGTTTAACTATTTCAGCAAATTGATAGCTTTCGCAAACTAAAGCCAACTCCCGGCCCACCGTCAATTTGGCAATCCGAACAATTGTCTCCAGTTTAGGCTGAAGTGAAATCCCCAGAATAGGAATACCAACTTTATCTAAGAGAACCTTGACTTCAGCCAGGTTGTTTTCTCCTGTGACGGCCATGTCCATTCCTGCCAAACGTTCCTGCACCCGAGGGGATCCCTGAAGTTCAGAAAGCAAAAACGGCAGGAGACTCACACCTGGGCCGAGATTCCAATGGGCCTCTGAGAGCTGCTCAGGGTTATCTACAATAAAGACCACTTTCCTCCGGGAAAGGAGCGCCTTTTTTTCCATCCCCCGTACGTGTACGAAGGATACAAAATCATCGATCGTAAAGCCAAGCCCGACCGCCTCTTCCATGGCCACATCAACGATGCGTAAGACCTTCTCTTTACGACCTTCCTGCTGCATAATCAGTAACGTATCCTCTACGAAGGTGCCTCTCCCCCTCACTGAACTCAAGATTCCTTCACTTTCCAGTTCCTTATATGCTTGACTCACCGTATTTCGGCTGAGAGACAAGCTTTCAGACAGCTCTCGTTCTGTCGGAAGTTTTGTTCCTGCTGTCCATACTCCCTGGGTTATTCGCCGCCGAATCTGTTCTTTAAGCTGAATGTAATATGGTACACCACTTTTCCGATCCAGATTCATTAAATCCCCTCTTCCCCATCCTTATTCAATTTCAGCTTTGGATTGACTTATATTGGTATGGTTAATTAGTCCAATTAATTGTTTATAATTTCGCCATTCTCCCAAATTTCCCTTCTTTATCTTAGTATTTATAAAAAAAATATTATATTAATAATCCTATCTTATTTAAAAGACTTAAAGATTGTCGTCTAAATGTGCATCCATATTATATGAAGATAAAGAACGAAGGTTATATTTTTTGATTAATACAAAAAAGAAGTAGAGTAACTTGGCATCTTGCCAAATCCTCTACTTCTTTCTGCGGATCGGATAAATCTTTTGCATATCAATCTAACCATGGTAGAGCTCAAACTTCATATGAAGCGCCCCCTACCAGCTGTTTAATAATTCAACATTTGTTGAAGCTGTTGTTCCAAATTCTGTGAGACGCCACTATTGTTACCCACAACAGCTGATTTGGCAATATACCCCTTATTGAACAATAAAAAATAGTTTAAGCTTGAAGGAATATTATTCTCAGGCAGCATTGCTACAAAACCGCCTGTTTTGGCAGCCAAAGCAGCCGTCACTAAGGCATCTGCATAGGGTTTTCCCGAGCTGACATCATCTTGGCGAACTCGCCCCGAGGTGAAATAAAGTGGGGACTGAGGATTTTCGGTATTAAGAAGGTTTTGGAAAATAATACTTTGCGTATCATAACGGTCTAAGCCACCCCAACGTTTGACTGAATACTTTGCGCTTAATTGTTGTTCCACCGAAGTACCAATAACCGCCGTTCCGCCTAGTAAGATGACGTTACTGGCATTCAGATTTGTCAAAGCCTGCATCGTAGAAGCTGGCAATGAATCTCTATCGGTCAGCAAAATCGAGTTTCCTTGCTCAGCAGCAAAGGCACTGATCGCTATAGCATCTGGAATTGCATGCCCATTGGCCAGATATACGGTATGGGTGGAATCAGTTCCCACATTTGAGGAAATCTGAGCAGCGGTATCATATCCCTGTTGGCCAGCTATCCGAGTAACATTAAACCCCTTCAAGCTATCTTGGACACTCTGGGATATGGCCACTGTACCGCCAACGATATAGATGTTCTGGGCACCCAGCTCGCGAATCTCTGCTAATGTCCGCTCATCTAAGCTGGAAGAAGCTGTCATAAGAATCGGAGCATCGAGTTTCTTAGAGAGTGGAGCCGCTGCTAGAGCATCGGAAAACTGATCATCCCGCGCCAAAATTACATTTGTTGCGCTCTGCCAACCTTGCTTGGCAACCTCAATCGCAAGCCCCACATTATCAGACGTTTGGGAACCAATCCGACTATCCGCTACAAAAGCTGGACTAACAGGTATTGTCCCAATGATCTTTCCACCAAAGAGAAAGTTGACATTACCTGATTTTGTCGGAGTCATATTCAGTATAAAGGTTCCATCATTTAAGGTCGTATAATTCTGAGATCCGCCATCAACTTCCGTTCCATCAACAGTCACTGACCTTTGTTTCAAAAGATTCCCCTCAGAATCCGTAAGCTTGACTGTTATAGAGTTATCTGCGTTTATAACAAGCGGATCCGTTACCGTTGTAATTGCATCGAGGACCTTTATGGTCGCAGTTACTGAACCTTTGTTTGGATCAACGGCACTAATCTTAAGCGTGTAGTCTCCCGGTGTGTATAAGGTAACATTAGAGATATTGTAAAAGCCACCACCACCCGATGCAGAATACTGGGTCACTTTCCCCTCAGGATCTGTAATGGTCGCATTGACCGATCCCGTGAAAACCTTACTCACCGGAATCCGAGTTAATTTCACATTTATGGTGGTTGGTTCCCCGATAATCAGTGTGGAGTCTTCGTCAGACACGAACGTAATCCCTCTCAAGGTAATGTAATTGTCACTAGTAGTGGAATCAGTAGCAGCAACTGCCAACCCCGGAATCATACTAATCAGCAAAGAAACCATCATTAGAATACTTAAAACAGTCCGTATCTGTCGCTTCTTCCCCATGTCTATTTCTCCTTTCTAACTTGCAGAACAAATATAACAACACCCTCGAATCTATACGAGTTTTTCCTCGTCCTAGGGGCTCGGCGTACTTAGAAACTCAGAGATTCACAAACCTCGAATAAGGTTGTTAAAAGGTTGGATCTACTCATACCTTAAGGCATCAATGGGGTCCATTGCCGCAGCCTTTCGTGCCGGGAAAACTCCGAAGACAATCCCAATCGCGGCGGAAAAACAGAAAGCAACCAACACTGAGGTCATAGAAATACTGGTGCTCATCTTTAAGGCCTTCCCTGCCAGAGTAGATCCTCCATACCCCAGGGCAATACCAATCCCTCCACCTAAGACGCTAAGTACGACTGCTTCGATGAGAAACTGCAACAGAATATCCATGCCTTTAGCCCCAATTGCTTTCCGAATTCCAATCTCCCGTGTTCGTTCGGTGACCGAAACAAGCATGATATTCATGATTCCAATCCCTCCAACCAGTAAGGAGATACCAGCAATTCCACCCAGAAGCATGGTCAAGGTTTGGGTTACTCCTGTCATGGTAGCTAACATATCCGCTTGATTCTGAACTGTGAAATCATCCGCTTTGCCCTCGGGAATTTTATGAGCTTTATGCAAGGCTGTTGTAATTTCATCTTGAGCCGTTTGCATAAAGTCCGCTGAAGTAGCCGATACCAGGATACTGCGCACTGTCTTTTTCCCGATTAAGCGCGCCTGAACGGTTGAAATGGGTGCGGTAATCATATCATCACTACTCATAAACCCGGTTGACCCGGTGGCCGTTGTCACCCCAATAACTTGAAAGGGAACGTTGTTGATTTTAATAACTTTTCCGATAACTGAAGCATTCGCGTCACCCATAAGGTTTGTAACCACTGTTGGGCCGAGAACAGCAACTCTTGCGCTACTATCGACATCCTCTTGGGTAATAAAACGCCCACTAGCTATTGTGACATTTTTAATTAAGGCATAGTCCGCTGTAGTGGCTGTAATGCTTGTGGAGGTATTTCCGGAACCGAAGACTACTTGGGCATTTGTAGTCGTAACAGGCGAAACTGCCTTCACTGCCGTATCAATTGGAATTTTTGAAACATCCGTCATGCTTAGGGCATCGGAGCTGCCAGCCCCCCCGCGAACCCCACCGGAATTCGACTGCCCCGAGCTAATTGTCAGAAGGTTCGAACCGAGGCCCTGAATCTGGGAGGTGATCGAAGCGGTTGCGCCATTTCCGATCCCAACCATGGCAATAACCGCCGCCACTCCGATAATCATCCCGAGCATCGTCAAGGCCGAGCGCAGTTTATTGGCCCGCAGAGCCCTGAGAGAGACTCGGATACTTTCAAAAAAGTTCACTTTGCTTCTCCCTCCTCAAGGACCAGAGCTTGAGCTAGACGTTGATTTTGAACTACTTCGTCCCCTTCAATATGACCATCGCGGAAACGGACAATTCTTTGGGTGAATTCTGCAATATCCGGTTCATGCGTCACAATAATAATCGTGTTTCCTGAAGCGTGGAGACGTTGAAAGATTGCCATTACCTCTTCACTAGACCGACTGTCCAAGTTCCCTGTGGGCTCATCGGCTAGGATAATGGAAGGTTTTGTGACCAGAGCGCGGGCAATAGCAACCCGTTGTTGCTGACCACCTGAAAGTTCTTTGGGGCGGTGATGAATCCGACCACCTAAGCCAACCGATTCTAAGGCAGCAATGGCCCGTGCCCGTCTTTCTTTACCCCCTATCCCCGCATAGAGCATGGGGAGTTCTACATTTTCAACCGCCGTTGTCCGAGCCAGAAGATTAAAGCCTTGAAAGACAAACCCAATCTTGCGGTTACGAATCACAGATAAATCATCACCACTGGCCTTCGCCACATCCGTTCCATCCAGATAATACTCGCCTTCTGTCGGAGTATCCAAGCATCCCAAAATATTCATCATGGATGATTTGCCGGATCCTGAGGGTCCCATAATGGAGACAAACTCACTGGCGCCAACATGAAGGTCCACCCCATTTAAAGCAGCCACTTGAATATCACCGTTCGCATATATTTTTTTGATCCCTTTGAGATCTATCAAATCGCACCCCTCCTGACGTATTCGTCAAAGCAAGCTCACTTAGTTCCCTCGGGCACCGCCGCCCATTGCTCTGGCAGGGTTAGCGCCTCCGCCACCGCCGCCTAATCTAAAGCCAGAAGTAGAATTAGTCGTGGTTGTCGTCGAGGACGAACGTGTGCCAATAATGACTTCTTGCCCTTCTTCTAAACCACTTTTGATTTCTACATTCGTTCCATCATCTAAACCGGTCTCTACCTTAACAAACCGAACATTCGCCATTGCGCCATTTCCTGCGCCAGCATATCCCGCGCCGGCATTTCTTGTGCCAGTATTACCTGCAGCAGCATTACCTGTAGCGGCATTACCTGTAGCGGCATTACCTGAACTTGCGTTTCCTGCATTATTAGCTTTGGTGCTTGATTGACCTGCCGCATTCGCTTGATCTGCACCAGTACTGGAAGTCACAGGTACCATGACACCTTTTTCATTTCCTCTGGTTTTAACCGCTTCACTGGGAACAGTTAGAACACCCTTCGCTTCCGCTACAATGATGTTTATATTGGCATTCATTCCTGCCCGTAGCAAATCGCTGGCTTGATCGACCATCGCCGTGACTGTATACGTCGTAACGTTCTGAGTGGTTGTACCTTGTAAGGCAACAGCATTTACTGTCCCGCTGATATGGTCATTCGGATAGGAATCCAGGGTAATATCCACTTTCTGCCCTACTTTGCACTGTGAGATATCTGCCTGATCTATCGAAGCATCCACTTCCAGATTATCACCCTGGGGAGTTATCGTAATAATTGACTTTTCATCTGAATCTTGGCCCAGTTCAAGTGGGCAACTGACAACCACTGCGTCCACCGGGGCAACAATTGCGGCATCATTTAAATCCGCCTGAGCACTAGCCAGTTGAGCCTGGGCTATTTGAATACCCGCTTGAGCCGATTGAATATCTGCTGTTTTCGGGCCCTGAGCTTGTTGATCCACTTGATATTGAGCGGATGTAACATCTGCCTGGGCAGATATCAAAGCCTTGGCCGCCCCTCCATTTTGGAGATTCTTAGTAGCGGTCAAATCATTGATCGCTTGGTTCAAAGCATTTTGCGCGGATTGTATAGAGGAAGCCTCTCCGCTCTGCTGTGCCTTGGCTAAATTATCACTAGCCGATTTGACATCCTGTTCGGCTAGTGAGACTTGGTTAGCTAAATAGCTCGGATCGGCATTCTGTTGGGCAGTTGTTAAACTCTGCTGTGCCTTAGCAAGCGCTGCCTGCGCCTGAGCACGGGTTTGGTCATTGAATGAATCTTCAAGATTTCGAAGTTTGGACTCGGCGGACGTTACATTGGCCTGTGCTTGCAAAACGGAAGTTTCCAGCTTAGTTTCGTCTATCTTGGCCAGAACTTGCCCTGCTTTAACTGTATCCCCTTCCTTGACATTGAGCTCCACGATCTTTCCGGCTTGTGAAGAATTTCCGGTTGTTGGAAAGGTTAAAGTGATCGCGTGTGGGTAATTGACTGTTCCAGTTGCCGTGATCACCTTGTTGACATCACCCATTTTTACTTTTGCGGTAATGTTAGAGGCAACGACAGGCTTGGCTTTAAAATGTTCATAACCCCAATAGCCACCTCCTAAGACCAGAACGCCCAAGACTCCAAGGGTTACCCATTTTTTGTTCATGCTCTCTCTCCTTTTCTACCTGTTAATGAAACAGTCATCAAACTAAGCTATTGGGTATAAGTAAACTTACTTAAATGAAGTTCTCATAATAAAGTTGGGTTAAATTTTATCCAAGGGTTCATCGCCATTTTCTCCATAAGTAATTAACAAGGAATTTAGTGGGGGTTAGCCATCGGACTAAATTCCTTGCTTAATATAACATAGTAATATGATCAAATAGCGATAGACTTCTTAAGATGTTGTTAAGGTAGTTACATTCGGTTTTACCGGTAAAAAGATTTGAAAACAACTTCCGACTCCCGGCTTGCTCTTCACATTAATAGAGCCACCGTGTGCCTGGATAAACTCCTTGGCAATCGCGAGCCCTAAGCCCGTTCCACCACTTTCCCGCTCTCGTGCTTTATCTACACGGTAAAAACGGTCAAAGATATGCTCAAGTTCTTCCTCTGGAATTCCTTCTCCAGAATCCACAACCATCACTTGTACCCACTCTCCGGGTCGTAACTCCCCTTGGCTTTTTTCCGCTCTGTCCATTTCTTCCGGTTTTTCCCCTTTGCGTCGGAAGACAGCACGGAAACGCGTATTTCCCTCGTGAATGGTTTCATCTTCTATCGGCCTTTCGACCCTCCCTAACAACACGCGCAAAGAACCTCCCGGCGGTGTATGGAGAAGAGCATTTCCAATCAGATTCACAAATACCTGGGTCAAGCGATCTTGATCACCAATAATTTCCGCCGTATCTCCTATAACTTCGATCTTCAGCTCTCGTTCCTCAAATTCTATAGCAAATTGCTCAATAATTCTCTCTAGAATCTGTTTGAGATCGACTGCTTTCCAACTCATAGGTAATTTGCCGGCTTCAGCCAGACTCAGCTGTTGCAGATCTCGCACCAGACGAATGAGTCTTAACGTTTCATCCTGAATCGGGAGGATAGTTTCCGGCGTTGAAGGGAGCACTCCCTCCTGAATTGATTCCAGTTTTCCAAGAATAACTGCCAGAGGCGTACGCAATTCGTGCGCTATATCCGCCACCATGTTACGCCTCACTTCTTCATTACGGGCCAATTGTTCAGTCATCCGATTAAAGTCCCGGGCCAAAGTCGCAATATCACCATTGCCCTTCACATCAACCCGCGAGGACAAATTCCCTTTCCCCACATTCCGCACGGCCTCCATGAGATGGTTTAAGGGCTGGGTGAAATGTCGAGTCAGCAATAACCCCAAGAATAGAGCCACCAAGGAAGTGATAATCAATCCGATGATCATCGCCTGAATAATCGAGGTACCAATGGCCTTTGCCACTCTACCATCCATCGCTGTTGGACGTTGATCTTGCCAGAAATGTCCTACCGTCTGCCCACCCACCTTAATTGCCTGCCATTGTTTCGAGATTTTAGTGTCTAACGGAAACATCGCAAGTGATTTGCCAAGATCTTTACTTGATGCGGCTGCCACCACGCTATCTGCTTGGTTGAACACTAAAAAGCGTTGGGAGTCACGAGGGGGACGTGAAAACTTCTGATCTGGCGGCCCCTGGTTGAGCTTTGTAATATACTCTTGAACCCCATCCCAGCTACTGTGGCTCTCATAGTAAATACTCAACATTTGATTAAAGCGCTCACCAAAGGCTTGCTGTACATAAGTTTCAGCATGCCCTAGCAAGGCTTGAGTAGAAGTTAGGGCAATGAAGGTAAAAACAATGGACATAAAAAAAACCATGCCAATGAGTGCGAGCAGAAATTTGCGCCGTAATGTCACACGCCTTCACCGAACCGATACCCAACGCCAAACACAGTTTCCACATATTTAGGGTCACTTGGGTTGTCCTCAAGTTTCTTGCGCAAATTAGAAACATGCGTATCAATAGATCGCTCATAGTAGAGGTACTCCTCCCCCATGGCCTGACGCAAAAGTTGAAGACGGCTATAAACTGTACCAGGGCGAATGGCAAGTAGATGAAGTATGTTGAATTCGGTCGGGGTTAGGAAGATTTCCAGCCCTCTTTTCGTCACTTTATGGCTTGTGACGTCGATGCTCAATTCTCCTCGGACTAATATCGAAGAATTATTTTCCTGAACCACCCCCGACGAACGCCGCAGCACTGTCTTAATCCGCGCTGCCAATTCTCGAAGGCTAAACGGCTTAACGATGTAATCGTCCGCTCCGAACTCGAGGCCTAAAACTCTATCGATTTCCTCTGACTTTGCAGTAAGCATGATAATTGGGATCGTACTCGTCTCACGTAAGTGTTTGCATATTTCTAACCCACTCATCCCTGGAAGCATCCAATCAAGCAAAACGAGATCCGGTTTTTCTCGCTCGATAAGCTCTATCCCTTCTAGACCATTGATCGCCGTCAAGACATTAAATCCTTCCCGCGAAAGGTAGTCTCTGACGAGGGTTAAGATTTCCTGTTCATCATCTACTAAGATAATTTTCATTGCCACATTCACCACTTTCCGGTACTCATTTTTATTATAAGTATACCGCTTATCTTTCAGATGTATTTAGGAAAGTTCTCAAGATTGTATGAAGATAAAATAATACCTTCACCTAATTTATCTTAAGCAAAGGTATCTAAACGATTATTTCAACTCCATCCGCTGGGTCAGAAGTTCCAATCGACTCAACAAGTCCTCGTATTCTTCATCTGTATAATCCTTAAGGACTGCACCGAGAAAACTTTGACGTTCTCTAATCACGGCATCAAGGGCTTCATCCCCTCTAGCTAACAAGTGCAGCCTGACCACTCTTCGGTCTTTGTTGTCCCGAACTCGCTCGACCAGGCTCGACCGTTCCATTCGGTCCGCTAAGTCAGTTGCCGTGCTGCACGCGACAAACAAGTGTTTACCTAAATCTCCCATTGTCAAGGGCCCAAATTCCCGAATGGTTAAGAGTGCATTGAATTGAAGTGCAGAAATCTCCATGCCAATTAGAATTGATCGACCACGCTTGTACAAAATGGTATTAGCACGTCTTAAGGTCTCCTCTAACTGTTTTGTCAATTCTTCGGTAGGTGCCATCCCTCGACCCCCATTCCCCTATTTAGATCTTATTTTAACATAGATTTATTGCTAGTACATCTAAGAGATGGGATAAATGGAAATGGAAATGAAAGATACTCGGCTAAACAAAGCAATGCCTTGTTTGCCGAGTACCTACCAGCCTCGTTTCTTCCGTCTTCTCCTCACATCTTGTCCCGGAGGGTCCGCGATCAATACAGTTCGAAGCCCTTTGCGTAAGTCGCCGACCCTGCGACATGATGTCACTCTGACCGAAACACATCCTCGTGTTTCACACTGCCCACTTGCATCAAAGGTTCAAAGCCCCAGTTTAGCACGTGATCGAGCGCAACGGCTGAACGATTATCTCGTTAACCCTCTCACGTGGAACTGGGAGGATAGTTAAAAAGATTAATTGAGCTTGGAGAATCAGGCAGCGCTCCGTTGCTCGTTTTCTCTGATGTAGAAACTCCTGAACCTTTGTTTTTTGTTCCTGGGCTTGGGGTAATAGGGTTCGCGTTTATGTCTGTAGAGTCGCCCCCCTTAACCAGGTTTGCTTTATTTACCAGGTTTGTTGCATCGATTGTCCCATACTTAGTCAAAGGTTTTCCCTCGACGCGAATCTGGACTTGCTTGATTGTCGAAAACTGGGTTAGGGTGTTAACTAGCCCATAGAGAGCGACTTCAGAAGACACCTTAGAATTGGGTTGCAAAAATTCCTTACTCAAATCTACGATAACCACATTCTCTTTAATGGCAATATCAAGGAGCATTGTGGTTGTTGGAACAGCGGCTTGCACAGTCGTTCCACTTGAAACTGCGGGACCTTTCAACCATTGAGTTACCGTCTCTCTAGCTAAACTCAAAGTCTTGGGCAACGTTCGTTGTTCTTCTACCAAATACTTACCTGTCCCATCTGCAAAGTACAGTGAAATCTCCCTCGAATCCGCTGAAGCTGACGCTGTTGATGCAGCCGGAAGAGTGGCAGTTTTATCCCCACCAATAAAATCTCCTAACGAAGTCGCTGTACCCTCCTTGTTAATTAAGGTCTCCAATGTCCCACAGCCCAGAAGAAAAATCAGACTGAAGAGTACAACCCCCATGAATAGACTGTTTCTAACCCGTATTTTCATATTCTTTGCCCCTTCCCCTGATCGATGTTCGACGTTCGACTTTCGATGGTTCGATGTCCGAATATCGCATCGCCCATTTTAGCCCCTAGATAAGTTCAAACTGAACTTCATCTAAAGTACTCCACTGAGTAAGTTCCTTTGCCTTACTCTAAACCTATGCTTTGTCCTCAAAAATAGTACAGGTTGTTTTGTATAAAGCGTCGCTCTGAGCCATAAATATGGGTATCGTTATGTTTAGAGAAAGGAGCCTCTGATGCACGATTTATTCAAAATCCTCTGGATTAGCACGATTGCCGGACTGGCCACGACCTTTGGCAGCATACTGGTTCTTTTATTTGGAAAGCCACAAGAACGAGTTCTGGCTTCCCTAATAGCAGGAGCTGGCGGTGTGATGCTCGCGGTTGTAACCGTCGATTTGTTACCAAGTGCTTGGCAAAATGGCCCACCGCTGCAAGTAGGAGCTGGATTTGCACTAGGCCTGCTCTTCATGCTTCTTGCGGCTAAACGTCTCGAGGTCCCCAATAACACACTCCCCCTGTCACGTCGCCAACGTCTAAAAAGGACCGGACTCCTCATTGCAACCGGGATCGCCTTACATGATATTCCGGAAGGCATGGCCATCGCCGTCAGCCAAGAAGCCGCCTCCAACCTCGGCTTTCTTATTGCCTTTGCCATTACATTACATAACCTGCCTGAAGGGATGGCAACAACGGCACCGTTAAAAATGGCCCGTATCCGCTGGTGGAAAATTCTTCTCCTCAATATTGTGATCGCCTTTTTCACTCCGCTCGGAGCCTTGCTCGGGCTCTTGGCCCTCGAAAACGTTCAGAATTCCTTGGCCTTTTTTCTCGCCCTTGCTGCAGGTGCGATGACTTTTCTCATCTTCGCTGAACTTATTCCTCTCTCCCGAGAGCGGCACCCGCATTATGCCCTACTCGGCGGAACAATTGGATTTGTCTTTTTTACGTTAGTCAGTGTTTTGCATCCAGGTTAGGGAGGAAGTGAGGAGGAAGTGTCTTAGCACGTTCGCACACGCTTCATCGCTATTCCCTTGACGATAAAGCTAAAACGCAAAACCTCTGGGCTTTCTGCATGTTAACCGTTGCGTTTCTTAACGCTTGATCGTCTGCGTCCATTGACGCGATTCCGCTAAAGCGCTCTCTAAGCTAAGAAACTTCCTCTGGGCTGGGTCGCCGGGAGGAGGACGACTTTAGGGCTCTGTTAGCTGTAGCCGTTTGCATGCTTGACGCAAAAATGCTTGTGTTCAGATGCAATTCTAAAATGCGCTCTCAGCTAGCAAACCTCCTCGAGGTTTAAGTGCCTGTCTGGTTGGGACATAAGAAAGATAAAAAAGTAGAGGATACCGAATTTACGGTATCCCCTGCTTTGTGGTGATAATGGCATTTCTGTTTTCTGGAAATAAATGAACAAATGAGTTACTTGAGTATTTGGGCCGCGTAGTCTCCCATCGCTTCGTACCCTTTGGCAGTTGGATATTTCCCATCATCTGATAAACCGCTTAGGTATTTACCGTTGGAATCAAATAATACGCTGGAAAAGTCTAGGGTCAGGATATTTTCCTCCTTGGTATAATCCTGCTCCCACTCCCGGGTGTCTTTAATGTTTTGCTGAGCCCCCGGGTACCCGATCGGAAGGGCTAGGATTGGAGTAATGTGATTGGATTTTGCTTTCTCCACTATAGCTTTAATATTGGTTTGCACCTCTTTCAGAGGCACTTCTTGAATTGCATCCCCAATCCCTGCAAAAATAATAACCCGGCCTGGTTTCTCAGCCACAACATCTGCATCGAAGCGAGAAAGTAGGTCTTTAGCTGTCTGCCGCACTTTCCCTTTATTAACTACTGGAACCTGGAGAACATCCGCCATCCGTTGAGTCCAGGAATGTTCCTCGTCCAGTGGATATCCTGAGGTAAACGAGTCTCCTAAAGCGACGATCTTTGGATTGCTGAGTGCTTGAACCTGAGTATTAACCGCAGTTTCCGCAAGAGGTTTGGTAGCCTGCCCCCATAGTCCAAAATATCCGGCGATCAGCACGATAAAAGCAAGTCCAGCAGCGACTTGAATCAGGCGTATTTCTAATCGATACGTACGCATAAAAATTTCCCCTTTCTATATATAAAAATATTCTACACCCATTCACGACATTCCTTCTTTCTCCCTTAGTACACCTTTTTTCTCACCTCTTACGAAATCCATCATACACCAGTACGCCCTTTAACGCATAATTTGTATAAGGAAAAAAGGAGGTAGCCTCATGAATTACATTAACAAGGCTCGTGAATTAGGGGAGGCCCTGTCTCAAACCCCTGAAATTCAGGGATTAAAAGCTGCTGAAGCTGCCATTATGGCCGATCCCCTAAGTCAAGAAGCATTTAGCCAGTACCAGGATAAAGAACGCGGACTGGTGACCACGCAAATGATCAGTAAAGTTGTTCCAGAAAAAGATTCTCTAGCACTTCTTGATCTAAAAATCCGTCTTATGAATAAATATCCTCTTATAAAAGCGTACTTTGTTCAACAGCAAAAATACGAAAAACTTATGGCTATGGTGAACCTGACCCTAACCACTTCAATGCATGGCATGCCTTCCGCAAATGACCTGCCTATTCCGGAAGAGTTAAAAGGCATGGCTCAGCAAATTCTTGACAAAATCAGCGGCGGAGATTCCATGGAAAAGATGCAAATCTCACCGGAGATGTTAAAAGGTATTAAGCTTCCACCCGGCTTAACTCAGAAACTATAAAAGGGAAGTGTTATTGAAAAGTGCCTCTCGATGGTTACCACGGGCCCTATTTCGTTAATGATATCACGCATCCTATGACTTTAATTGCCTTCCTAATCGTCATGCTGTTAGGGGGATGGGTAACTATTCGCACTTGGTTTTGATGAATTATTAACGAAAGGAGAAACGCCGTGATCAACCAATATAACTGTATACCCCCGATGCCGGCGACTCCTTTCTCCTTTTCCAT
This sequence comes from Desulfosporosinus sp. OT, assembly GCF_000224515.1. Taxonomy (GTDB): domain Bacteria; phylum Bacillota; class Desulfitobacteriia; order Desulfitobacteriales; family Desulfitobacteriaceae; genus Desulfosporosinus. Next base: position 43,407 of record NZ_AGAF01000038.1, read on the forward strand.
CTTAGTGGACAGCCCCATTCGGCGTAATTTAAAGTTTAGCCCTGTCAGTGCGATGATATTTCCTTTGGCTTCTACGCAAATTCATTATGCCTCCATGATTATTGTGGGTTTAGATGTGCTTATGGCATTTCTTTTCAAACGCTCCTTGGCCCATCCTCCAAACCCCTCCCGCCCAAGTCCAGATCTTTATCCCGTAACACTTACCTTGCCACAACTAACCAAACTCATGCAAGCAGCCATCAATGGGCAGGTTCCTATGCCTTCACCTGTTCAAACTGCTCCGGGGCAAGGCATTGGTCCCGTCGGAGGGGATGAACCTCTCTTTCCCGATAATTTAAGTGTTTCCTTGATCATATCTGCTCCTTTTGCGCCATTTGACGGAAGCCCTGATACGTCATTTAACGTTCCTTTATTCGAAATCCCCGGAGCACCCGGCAACCTGATTATTGCTCTAGGTTTAATCATTGCTCAGTTCTTTATTGAACGCACTGGAATAGGAACTCCTGATGGAACTGGAAATGGATCTGGGAACCCCGACACAAACGGTAATGTGACCAATAGCAATGATGGGAAGGGAGGGGTAAAAAATGCCACTGCTAAGTCGACCCCGTAATCCCACCTTTCCTACTGTAATTCCTCAGAAATGTTTCGAACCCAAGTCTCCTCAAACTTACGATTATGGGTTTAAACGGTTTGCACCACTACTACAGTCCCCACCCGTTGGCGCGGGCATTTTGGCGATAACCTTGTTCTATTTCATTGCATTTTTCTCTAATGTACTCTTAGCCCCAGCATCCTTCACAACCCTAGGCATCACCGTGACTATAGGTACGTTTGGGTTACTTGCCTTAGTTGTGCTCATTCTGTTTTTATTTTAAGGATGCGGACCATTAACATTAAAACACCAAAAGCATGAGCCTTTCACTCATCAAAGTGTAAGGCTCTTAAAATTATCTTTCATATTGTTCAAGGTCGAAAATAAATGAATTTGCATAAAAATTGTTATAGCCCCAATGATCAGTTATGGCTATCGATACGTTAAATCCATGCGAATTAATTCGGACCTATCGGCGGAGACATTGGAGGGATCGGTGGGGCTATAGGTTCGGAAGCGACTCCCATCTGGTTCAGCGATTCTAAAAGTTCTGGATTTATGGGGGCAGCTTCTGGGCTTATTGCTGGTTTTTTCCTGCCACTAATCAATCCTGTGACTTTCCCCCAAACTGTCGTTGCTGTATTCTTCATTGGAGTGAGAAAGGTCATCATCCCCATGGGTTCTTTGACTTTTAATATGATTGGTCCATTGGGAGCCTGCCCAAGCTGAGCGGGGTTTTCCACAGAAACGACGACACGACTGTAATGCTGAAGAGGAACCGGACTTTGGAAATGTGCCCGATAAACTCCATTTCCAACGGGCCGCAAAAGCCCCACCAAAAATCCAGTCTTTCCTTTGTCATCGACCAAGTAAGCTGCATACATCCCTGTCTGTCCTGGTCCCAGGTACGTTTGGGGCACTGGCAAATTAGCGATCAGCAGAAAGCTGTTGTCGGGTGAAATCGTCGCTGCCCCATTACCATTAATCCCCTCTTGAGCGGCTTGTAGAACAAGTTGCCGGGTTTGATTCATCCCTGGATTCCCTTGAAATTGAACTTGATTATATCCAGGACCCTGGCTATACCCGCCTTGATATCCTGGACTTTGATTATATCCCATGCCTGGGTTATATCCACCCTGATTATATCCCCCACCCTGTTGAGGTGGACTATTGCCCACGCCTGGCATAGGTGGAGGGGGCTGGAACGGTATCCCTGAAGGAGGCGGTTGCTTTGCGCCTATAAAACCCCCGCGTAGATTTTGGATTTGTCCATCTTTTTGAAAGACCCCACTCGCTTTAAGTCCTGAACCCAGTGTATTGCGAATCGAACCCGGAGAGTATCCCGGAGCTAATTGACCATTAGGTAATTGCATAGGGAACCCCTGCGGTCCGATAGGCTCATAAGGACCATTTGGCTTATCCCCACCGAACTTCACCATGCTCCCCTCCTTTATTTAATTCAATGTAACTTTATAACATGATATGATAGGACGAATGGAAGGGTTCTGAAGACAACCTAATGGGCAAACTAATAATTAAGGAGCGAGCAAACTATGCCCGAAAAACTTACTCCACTGCTTTCTAAAAACATATCCCGACGCACCTTTCTCTCGCGTGTCGGCGGTTTTATAGCCAACCATTGGTTGCTTTCCACATTACCTCTTGGCAGCGCGGGGGTCCTCGGCTGGGCCGAACATGATACTATGGCCCTGAAACGGGAACAGTGGGATTTGTTTTACCCCAACCTACCTGCTGCTTTAGAGGGAAAAACGATCTGTCAACTCAGTGATTTGCATCTAGAAAGCCTACGAATTTCACCTGAACGCATTGACCAGGTCGTGATGGCCCAAAAACCGGATCTCCTCGTGATTACCGGGGATATCATTTCCACCCGGACGGATCTGAATAAATTAACTCCTTTCCTAGGAAGGCTTACAGCAACCTACGGAAAATATGTTGTCATGGGAAACAACGATTATAGCAATCTTTCCCACACCCTCTTTAAACGATATCTCCAACAGCTTCGAAACTTAGGATGGATCCCCTTGCTCAACGATGCCTCTTTCTTAGCGCAGCTTAATCTCTGGGTCATCGGAGTCGACGACCCAGCTACTGCCCATGACGATGTGGAGCTGGCCTATCAAAAGGTTTTTTCTTCTTCCCCGCCTCCTACTCCACCCTTTCGCCTAGTCCTAGCCCATTCCACAGATTGCCTAGACGATGTGGCTAAAAACGGGGCCGAACTTCTTCTTACCGGGCATACTCATGGTGGGCAAATCCGGCTGCCAGGGCTACAACCACTGATTACCAACACCTATCTGGGAGACTATGGGATTTATGAAGGCTATCATGTGATTAACGACGTTCCTCTTTACATTAACCGCGGCATAGGTGAAAGCGTTATTCCACTTCGCTTTAATGTCCCACCAGAGGTTGCCTTTTTCACCTTACACCTTGGGGAAGCACCACCAAAACATCACTCATAAGTGAAGGGGCACGATGCTTCGTGCCCTTTTACCCTGAAAATAACCTATTTTTAGTCATTGGTAATAACGTAGCACAGTGGCCTGGGGGGTAAATATGTAAAGAGACGCAAGAGGGGACGGTTCTTGCTTGCAGATTCGATGCAAGTCAAGAACCGTCCCCTCTCCCACTTATTCCCCGTTACAAGTTCCTCGACCCAAGCCCAGACGCAGTATGACACGAGCGCGACGTCTTTACGTAAGCAGATCAGCAAACTTCCGTTAAAGCAACCGACCCTAAACACGGGGCAGTGCACAAGGTCCCTTCTCGCCGTCCTGCAAGAAGGTTAATACGTGCGAAGACCGTGTCTTCGGGCTTCAGGGACACTCAGCCACCCTGCAAGAAGGCTAATACGTGCGAAGACAGTGTCTTCGGGCCAGCGGATGTGCACTGCCGCCAATGCGCCAAGGATGGCGCTTTTGGCACGATAGTCTCCAGTGGAGATTATCGCCATCGCCGAAGGATGAACCCCGCTCCCCACAGTCAGGAGTTTGAACGGTTAGTTTGCTCTGCGTCGTAAGCACTGAGCGCTGTGTCATACAAGTCAGATACTAAATGTATGGTTGCCAATCCGTTTAATAACGGGTCGACTCTTAATCCAACGGTCTGTGGCAATACGTGGATTGAAATAAAATATTGCTCCGTTCGTCGGATCCATGCCAGATAGTGCTGCTTCAGCGGCCTTATAGGCCTCATCATCGGGTTCTAAATGAATCTGTCGGTCCTCTACGGCTGTGAAGGCACCTGATTGGTAAATAATAGCCTGTATAGACTTAGGAAAACGAGGGTCTTTCAGACGATTGAGCACGACTGCTCCAACTGCCACTTGTCCTTCAAAGTTTTCACCCCGAGCTTCGCCATAGATAACACGGGATAAGAGTTCGACATCTTCTTTGGATACCAAATGCGCTAAGCCTCGAGAAAGAACCTGGCTTTCAGCCTCTATTGGAACCGTGTTTCGCGCTACTTGTGTCTTAGCGTCGTCTTGATCGATTGACTGTGTTTCTTGGTTTGCAACTATGTCGTACGTTGGAATCTTCGATTCCATCTGTGACGGTTGAAGATCGCTCGAACGTGATGTACTTGACCCTTGCTTATAAATTCCGGCAAAAACCGGTATACTTCGTAAAATACTTTCCCACCACGACCTTGTGACCGTATTATCGACTGCTCTTGACGTAGTATTTGCGACTTCCTCAGAATAATCTTTCACATCAATAGTCACCGGGTCTTTAGTTGTTTGTCTTGTTTCTCCATTCGGGACCTGCAAGGGTTCTCCAGCTTGGATTTGATCAGGACTCTTCATTTGGTTGAGCTTCGCAATTTGGTCAACCGTAGTATGGTATTTTTGGGCCAGGTTCCAAAGGCTTTCTCCACGCTGAACTACAATTTCTAGGGTGCCTGTTGGATTCTCGAGAGCATTATCGTTTACATAATTAACTTTCTTTGTTTCTTCCATAGCAATATTATAAGAAAGCACGGTTCCATTTTTGCTCCCTCGTCCCAGGGCGGGATAAATACTGGCTTGCCACAGAAACAAGCACATCATCCCACATAGGAATATTGCAGAGGATTTCCGACATCGTCGGTGTGGCAATAAAATAAAAATCACCTCTTAAAGTTTAGACTATTTCTAGTCTTTCCCAAGAAAGGCGAGATTTATAACAAAACAATGTTAACTGCTTATTGTATTGCTTACTTTTACCATATTTATCATATCCAACAAGGAGCGGACATATATTATTCTGACTGAGCAAAAGAAAACTAGGTTTTTTTCTTTATACTTATCAGAAAGTATAGCGCATCAGTGCAACTAAGGCGACTGTCTTTGCCCAAGGCTAACAAGAAGGTTAATACGTGCGAAGATAGTGTCTGCAAAAAGGCTAACACGTGCGAAGACAGTGTCTTCGTGTAGGCTTCAGCCAGTTTTCTTAATATCAGTCAAAGCACGGTATGTGAAGTGAGGGCTGAATTATATGAGGACTTTAGTTAAAAACCTTTTATCATCTTTCTCTTCTCCTGAAGCGCCACAGCTTAGCGAGGCCGAACACCTGCTTGCAGAAATTGAGGATACAAGAGTGAAGATGAAATACGCCTGGAACCGTCTGGATTTTGCGGCACCTGAATACGTAGAAATTGCTGTACTTGAACTCCTACTTGTAGAGACACAATATAGCCTTCTCAATAGACGTTATCGTTTATTGCAAGGCAGTGAAAAAGAATCCCCGTATTTCATGACATCAGCGGCTAAAAGATTGCCTTTTTCTCTGGAACACCAACTTCAAAATCATGCGTTCTATCGAGCCTTCTGCCTGCCTGCAGAGGAGAGTTATTCAGAAAAGGGGCTGTTGCAAAACAGGCGCACATAAAAATAGCACATAAAAAAAATTCGCCTTGAAATGGCTTATTAAGCCTAATCCAGACGCATTTTCCT
>NZ_AGAF01000037.1 GCF_000224515.1 Desulfosporosinus sp. OT
ACGACCCCAATATCTTACCCGCATCTGGGAGTGACAAACTGATTGCGCATCAATAAAGTCATGAATGCGTAACAATAGTGTTGATGCGCATCATAGGAAACTCATTTTGTAATAGTGAAAAACAATATGATATTTGGCGTGCTTTCCAGTAAAGAGCCGGCAGGGGAAAAAGTAAATTTGCTTTAAATTGAGGTGACGACAATGGCTATGCGTGGTAAAAGCATAAATCTATTTCTTATGGATGGAGACCCAAACGGGCGTATCAAATGTACCCTTGCAAATTGGACAGGAGTAGCCTATAAAATTCCTCGCACTGAATTGGAAAAGTGCAAAGGGCGTGATGACCTCTCACAGAGCGGGGTCTATTTCCTGTTTGGGTCATCAGACCAGACTGGCGAGAACATTACCTATATAGGACAAGCTGGCATAAGGAAAAATGGTGAGGGCATTCTTTACCGATTGCAGGAACACAAACGCAATCCAGATAAGGATTACTGGACAGAGGCGGTTGTCTTCACTACTTCAAACAATTCTTTCGGACCAACGGAGATAAGCTACCTTGAAAACCGATTTGCCAATATGGCTGTCGCGGCAAAGAGGTATTTAGTTAAGAATGGCAATGAACCAACACCCGGACACATCACCGAGGAAAAAGAAAGCGAACTGGAAGAGTTCGTAGATTACGCCAAAATTATAATGAGTACACTCGGTCATAAGGTGTTCGAACCCTTGGCTCAAATAATAGTTACTTCCTCGGCAACAACCATATCTGCCGAGCAAAGCAGCTTGTTTTTCCTCAAGAGAAGCGGTGCAAACGCTCAGGCACGCTTGACCAGCGAGGGTCTTGTGGTACTGGCGGGTAGTTCCATCCGGAAAGATTCCGTGCCAAGTTGCCCTGACTATGTTAAATCCGCACGTGAGGACAACAAAGAGTATATAGATGAGAACGGCATTTTACAAAAAGACATTCTTTTCAAAACTCCGTCTGGTGCTTCGTCTTTTGTCCTCGGCGCGCCTACCAACGGCAACGTTGAGTGGAAAACCGAGGATGGTAAGACTTTCAAAGAGGCGGAGTCCGCCGAAACAGCGGAGTAATGATACGGAAAAGCCAAGGAGGAAACCTATGAGCACGTTTGCCGTTATTGACACTGAAACAACATGGGGCGACGAGGTTATGTCTATCGGTGTTGTCATCGCCGACTCGGAAACCTTCGAGTTGGTGGATAAACGCTATTACATACTCACCCCTTTCAAGAATCACGGTGGTATGTACGCCTATGCTCTCTACATCAACGGCGTTAAGCCTGACCTTGAGTGTTCAAGAGAAATGGCAATGAGCGAGCTGGTTCGTTTTCTTGCCACCTACGAGGTCCAGACCTTGTTTGCTTATAACGCCGCTTTTGACTATCGTCATCTTCCAGAACTGTCATACCTCGCTTGGTATGATATCATGAAGATGGCGGCGTATAGGCAGCATAACCCCAAGATACCAAGTTGTGCCGAGTGCTATGGCACTGGTAGATTGAAGCGTGGATATGGTGTGGAGAGCATTTACAGAATGCTGAGTGAGGACTTGGTGTATTATGAGATGCACAATGCCCTGACCGACGCGATAGACGAATTGGAAATTATGCGACTTATGAATCATGAACTTGGCAAGTATTTACTGGCTAGAATTGGTGACCGACGCGTTTTCTTACATAAGGTAGTGGGGATATTATTAATAAGTTAGGGGAGAAGTGGCGGCCATGCGGCCGCCGTTCTTTTGACTGCCTTTCTTATCTGTAAGTTTCGCCGATTTATTTATGATGTTCATGAACCGCTGCCGAGGCATTTGGTTGAAAGTGCAAGTTTCATGCATTTAGAAAGTTTAGTAATAATTTTGCGGCTATATTGCATATAATGCCATAATATCTGATCTTCGTAATACAAGTAGGAAGAATATACAGAAGAAAACCTTCTTGCAAATTTTTTTGACATCTAGGGTCAGGACCTTAGAAATATTATAGTCATTATAATCCTTCCAAGAAAAACTTACGGATTTTCTGTCAAATGACAATTCTGGAGTTGACGATAAAATAATACAGGAAATTCTCTCTGAATTTCTTCGAAACTGCTTTGACTGGAATCTTGCTTGCACCGGATATGTAAACATTATTGGCAATTGCTAAGATCAATGAATTAAAAGGAGAAACATACTTGACTTCAACGTTTACAAAAGCAGCTGGAATTGGTTTTATTGTTTTATCAGCATTAAGACTAACTCCAATTATAAATGCTACGGGAAAGTGGTTGTTATATGTTTCAATCGCAGCCTTATTCTTAATATTATCGGACTTATTAGAATTCATTATTGAAGGTATAGTAGAAAAGAAAGGGGTCAATTTAAATAAGGCAAGAAAACTCCTGCGTTCAATTTTTCTTGCGAGCGCAGTGATAGTTATAATCGTTTTACCTAATTTGAAAATTGATATTCCAGTAAAACAAGTTAATGCATTGAGTGACGCCATAACACTTGTTAGCTTAGGTATTGCAATAACATTGATTGGATTTAAAACAGAGAGAGTGCAAATCTCATCATTTAATAACACTAATACCATAAATAATGAGGTAAGAGAGTTTATAAATTCTATTGAAGGAAAGAAAATTATTGATGAACGGATAAGCGAATTATCGTTACAAAATGCAAAACAGCTATAGTAGCGCGGATGTCAAGAACAAAAATAATCTGAAAGATAATATGCTAGATATTTCCTATTAGTAATTCGTTCTTAGCACAAAGGATTGAATTTTGTGCTGTGAATATTTCCAACATAGCCAATTGGCTGTACAGAGAATCTTACAGCTCAAATATAAAATATATTTAATGGCAGTCTGACTGGTAATTCCGGTTCGGCTGCCTTTCTTTTTGTAGAGTTGGCTCTTGAATACATACAATCTTAATCCACATAATGATGACGTTCATTCAAAGACCAACGGTACCTTAACTTGGACACACATATTAATGTCTGTGCCAGATGGTATATTTTTTTTAGAGCATTACTCAATTAACAAAAAGAATCAGGTAGATATTCAAGCACAAACAAAGGATCTGTTAACATTAACCAAATCCCAGTCTCGATAAGGCCTTTTCAACAATGCTGGCTGTGATGTATTTCGGATTAATCCTATTAATATCGAGGATAATCTCTCTAGCATGTGTGGCAGGGAGTCCGCCAGATTCCACTAACATACAGATTAGTTCGATCCCTCAAATTGGCGTTACCCCTTCAGATTCACACATTTGCCTTAATGGTTTGTCATTAGTCACACAAGTCCAACTAAAGCTTTTGGCAAGAATTAAACATAAGTTGTCTTGAAATGATAATGATCCTCTTTTCTCTGCCGCTAACATAACCTGGTCTAGTCCAGGTTCTACAAGTAAAATCCCTAGTTCAGCGCAATCACTTTCGTTAATTTCACTGATTTCATCTAAAACGGGAGTTGCTAAATATACTTGACCAACGTTAGTGGAAATCAATTTAATAATTGTTCTGTCACATTTTAAGAAATCAATAAGAATATTAGCATCTAATATTAAAAATTGACTCTTTGTAATTGCCATTCATTATACCCACGAAGAAACTATTTCTCGCATGGCTTCAAGATCAAGTCTGAGGATCTCAGCTCCACGGCTCATGGTAATTTCATCCCTTTCAATAGCTTTGCGGACCAATCTAGATAAACGATCTTCTACAAAGTGTGACGATGATAGGGAGTCTGGTTCAAGGGAACGTAATACTTCTGGAGTTTGTTGGAATTTGTCTGGAGACAAAGCTTCAGGTTCCTCAGTTATACTTAGGGTTTTGCCAGTTTTCAATTTATAGGCATGCTGAAATTTTCCCCAGATAGATTTTCCTAAACTTTCAGAAAGGCGGTACAGGACTGTTTTGTAACTAACCTGAAAAATTCGCTTTACTTTGAGAACACGATTAATAAAAGGCAAGCCATAAGCGTCAGCCCATTCTGATTCAAAAGCAGCATCGGGCATTAAGAAATGGGACGCAAAAACATTAGCCTCTGCTTCCTGATCAGGTTCTTCTGCGCTTAATCCCACATCATAAGCGTCAAAATGCAAAAGTAAATGTCCAAGCTCGTGGGCAGCGCTGAAAATCCATCGCTCAACAGAAATCCGTTCCCAAACGTTAACGATAATAGCAGGTCCCCCATCTTCTTCTGAAACGGATAAACCAAAGAAGCCATCGGATGCAAGACTTAGAGGGTATACTTTTATCCCACTTGAATCAAGTAAACCGGCAATATCTCGGATTGGCTCTTTCACTTTGAGTCCAAATAATTCTCTAGCTTGCTCAGCTGCGTATTTAGCTCTATCAGTTCTGTCATGCATTAAAGATAGTTTGTTGGCTAGGTCATGAAATAGATAATCTTCACGATCATTTAGTAAATTTTCCAGATAATTATAATCGTCAAGCCATTGTGCTACTTCGTTTAATATATTGTCCCGACTATTCATTCTCTTCAACGCTCGAAATCGCACCTTATTTAAGGTTCGAATCGGGACGAACAAATCTTGGAGTTTTACTCCAACGCCGGAAGCGATATTTTGTAAGGTCGATACTTTTGGGGTTGAGATGCCATTTTCGATATTCCGATAGGCAACTCTTGAAATTCCGGCAGAATCGGCAACTTGTGCTTGACTTAAACCTTTGGCTTCACGAATGCGGCGGAGATTCACGCCAATATTTTTTTGGTCCATTTGCACCACCCTTTTAGTCTATTATATACAAAAAAACAATATTTGAATACATGATAACTAAACTTGTCAAAGAAATATTTGAGATGTATAATAATTTTGCTAAACCGATTTTCAGACTACGTAGAGAGGGGGTGTCAAATTGGCCAAGAACTCAGGTGATAACCATAGACACGGTGCCGTATGCAACCGTTCGCAAGCTTACAACCCAAAAACCGATTCGTGGGTGAAACGTGATAGTAAGACTGGTAGATTTATGGATGTGAAGATTGGCGGGAACCCGTTTAAAGGAGTTACTAAAGAAAAGAAACTCTGAATGAGGTGGTGCACTATGCAATTGTCAGAAATGTAAGAAGAACATCCTGGCCGATGCTCTTCTTACAGTGACTTCTTAAGTTAAAGTAACAAAGCAGATAGTTAAGGTCGGGTAACCTTACTATCCCGCCAAGTCCAGGGAAAATGAATTCTCCTCGGCGGACTTTTTTAAATATACTCAGTAGCGTTGCATAAAGCTTTTGACGTTAAAGTCAAATCCTAGATTATACAGAGAAGCAACGAATATTGGCTTAAATTGCAGGTATCCCTGAATATTCCTGTACTCGGCGGAACAGCTCACGGGCAGTCACTTTATGTCGTTCCGCATAGGTTCCATGACCCTCCGCGGAACGACAAGTTACGCCGATTTAAAACGCACCTAACCCTAGGTGCGTTTTATTGGCAGTTACTTGTTTTCTATGGATTGAAATATACAACTTATTAATGGTTCAATACTTTTATTAACCGCTGTAATCATCGCCTCTAACAAGACTTCACTTGTAATCAAGGACCAATTAATGATATAACCTCTTTCAAAAGCCAACTGCCGTATGAATTCCCTGATACTTCTGCCATTTCCTTCTCTGAATGGATGAATCATGTTGAGTTCTGACATATAGTAGGCAGCTCTCTTGGAAAATCC
>NZ_AGAF01000036.1 GCF_000224515.1 Desulfosporosinus sp. OT
ACGACACGTATAGCCAGCTTCTCTGTTTAACAGACAAAAACAGCATATCCACTCAGTTCCACATTTCCATATAAAGGCCAAGGCATTTATTCTCAGGATAATTGTTTCAGCATCGCAACCGCATCAGACTCCGGCATCGCAAACTGCACCCGGTGCCGGGCAGCCACATCCAGCGCAAAAACCTTCGTGTAGACTTCCGTTGAACTGATGGACTTATGTCCCATCAGGCTTTGCAGAACTTTCAGCGGTATACCGGCATACAGCATGTGCATCGCATAGGAATGGCGGAACGTATGTGGTGTGACCGGAACAGAGAACGTCACACCGTCAGCAGCAGCGGCGGCAACCGCCTCCCCAATCCAGGTCCTGACCGTTCTGTCCGTCACTTCCCAGATCCGCGCTTTCTCTGTCCTTCCTGTGCGACGGTTACGCCGCTCCATGAGCTTATCGCGAATAAATACCTGTGACGGAAGATCACTTCGCAGAATAAATAA
>NZ_AGAF01000034.1 GCF_000224515.1 Desulfosporosinus sp. OT
GTAGAATCGAACGAGCTTAAGGTGGGAGTTAAATTGAAAGGAGAATAACCATAAATTGTTTATAATGTCTTGATAACGAGATTCACTACATCCTGAGTTAAATTGGTACCCATGAATATTTTAAAGAAAGGGGTATAGAGAGCTGTGTATAACGTTTATATAAATAAAATTGCGGTTTTTTTGCCTAATCAATCTGTTGGTAATGATGAGATTGAAGATGTTCTAGGCCTAGTAAATGATAAACCATCAAGGGCAAAAGGTATCATTTTACGTAGCAATGGTATAAAAAGCAGGTATTATGTAGTTGATAAAAAAACAAAAGCGATAGTTTTTAATAATGCTCAAATTACTGCGAATGCCATAAGGGTACTGGAGGATGACAATTTTAAACTAGCGGATATAGAATGTTTGGTATGTGGAACGAGTTCTCCCGACCAACTAATGCCAAATCATGCTCTAATGACCCAGGGTGAACTTGGATTAGGCCCGGTAGAAGCAGTTGCTACATCGGGGATTTGCTTGTCAGGAATTACTGCTTTAAATTATGGTTATATGACTGTTTTAGCCGGGCTTAAAAACAATGCAGTAGTAACCGGTTCTGAAGTGTCTTCACTATTGATGATGGCGAAAAATTTTGTGAAAGAATCTGAAATAAATGAACTTAATGTAAATGGAGAGATTGCCTTTCAAAGAGATTTTTTAAGGTGGATGCTTTCTGATGGCGCGGGAGCTGTTTTAATCCAAAATACTCCAAATCATGATAAAATATCTTTGAAAATTGAGTGGATTGATATTATATCTTATGCAGGCGAGATGCCTGTTTGTATGTATAGCGGCGGAAAAATAGAGGATGACAAATTTAAAGGATGGCGGGAATTAGACAATATTGAGAAAGTTATGCAGGAATCAGTGCTTCAAATCTCCCAGGATGTAAAGCTTTTGAATCAATATGTAGTGTATTATACTGTTGAAAAGCCAATTTCTGAAATAAGTAAAAAAAGAAATCTAAAAGAAATTGAAATCGACTATTTTCTTCCACATTATTCCTCTGAATTTTTCAGAGATAAAACATATGAAGCACTTAAACGGGCTGGGTTTGAGATCCCTTATCATAAGTGGTTTACGAACTTGACATATAAAGGGAATACTGGCGCGGCTTCAATTTATATTATTCTTGAAGAATTATTTAACTCAGGCAAATTAAAAAAGGGAGAGAAAATATTATGCTTTGTTCCGGAGAGTGGAAGATTCTCAACATCGTTTATGCTATTTCAAGTTGTATAGAAAATATAATGGGGATGGAGCTATATAACTACTACAGTCGAAATAATTAGAATCGATAGTAATGATGAGGAAGAGCGTCTGGGTGTAGGTCAAATTCGTCAGTACTGACAAATTTGGATTGCCGTCATTAAATGAACATTTGCTATCCTTTGCTAGTTCCCCATTCTCTTCTCCATCGCTTTGATTAAAAAATCATTCACCATTTTTTTATACTCAGCATGCACCTGGGGATCAATCTTTGCCAGCAGATCCATCTCATACATTAGTTCCTTGAACGCTTTGTCCAAGGTCTCGTAGCGAAAAGCGACTTTACCGGTAAGCAGCTTGATTTGGGCAGCAGCAAGCTCGTTGCTTACTCTTTGGTAGCTCTTCAAATTCGAATTTTCTGTGAGCTTCTTATTCTCCATTGCCTTTTTCTCAACATCCTGCTGAAGTTCTTGCTTGGACTTCCGTAAATCACTGGTTTCTTTTTTTAGGTTGTCGCACTCCTTGGCCAGCTGCGTGTTTTTCTCCTTTTCCTCATCCAGGGTTTTCTGGATACCTGCCTTCTCCTGTTGGGACCGTTTCAGATCATTAACCGCCTGCTGCAGCTCGCGGGTTGTTATGCTTTCAATATCTATGTCATTGATGAATTGCGCCCGATCCTCTTCAGGCACCCCCAGAAGAATGAGCGCGTGGGTGTAGCTCAAATTCGGCAGTTCCTGAGCCTGCCCACCGGCACCGCGTAAGGCGAGCTGTTGGCCCCCGTAGGCATCAAAGAGACGCATTAGTTTTTCAGCCCTGTTCTGGGAAAAGCCGACAGACTCTTTCAGCCACTTGCCCCATTCTCCATGCTTAATCATAATCTTGACCTCTGTCAGCCGCCGACCGATTTCGATAAAGTTGTTAAGCACCATTTCTTCGGTCTGGTGTTTAATGATATTAATTTCAGCCGCGATTAAAAGCGGCGTACGCTCCGAGATAATATCCCCCATATTAGACACGGATCCTTTCTCTTCTTTTATCCACATAATATGGGATTATCCCGGCAAGGGTGAGAGCCTTCTCCTTGGCTTGTCCCATAATCTTACGCGCGCACGATTATGGGACAAGCCCGGCCTGATCTGAGATTAACTTTGTATCTTCATAATGAATTCTTCCTTTGATAAATTCCCGAGATCCGCGCCCATCGGGGGCAGCTTATCAGTCTGTCTGATATTATGACAAGCGGGAGGGGTTGTGTCACCTTTGGACAAGCATAATCATAGACTGTATGGACAAGCCGCAATGCAAACGGTCTGTCCATACGGAGGAAAAGGAGGTGAGTAGAATGACGGTCGCAGTGGCACCTTTGAATTCGGTTCTGGTCGTTGTATACCAGGCCGGGCTCACCGCCCTCGGCGCCCCAATAAAAAGACAGAAAAGTCTTAATTACCTGAGGTTCGACGCCGCGGAACAGGCTGTTTTCGATGCAGCCCATGCTTTATTCAACCTGTCCCAGAGTCCGGTGCTCGACGTACTCTATCGGAAGACCTTTGAGCTGGCTGAGGAATAACCGACAGGAAAACCTGATGTACGAGGAGGTAAAACTATGGCCCTTTCAACAAACAAGGTGGTCAGGTTAACGTTTAATACGACAGGCGGCAAAACCTTCGCGATTACGGTTTCCAATCCGAAGGAGAACCTGCAGCTGACTGAGGCCATGGCCGTTATGAATTCGCTTATCGCAAGCGATATATTCTTAACGCCCAGCGGTGCCCTGACAGGAATACGGGATATAAAGGTCATTGATACAACAACTAATGACCTTTATGACCCTCCCGAGGCCTAGCTGTCCCCTTTTAGCATTTTAGGACAGCGTTAATAACTCCCGGTTCAACAGAAAAAGACTGCTGACAACGTCATATTTGTCGGCAGTCTCATCTTCACTTAATTAATCTGATTGTACTTCCGGCCATAACTTTTTGGCAGACATCTTTTATAGCCTTCAGATTTTAAATTTTTAGTTTCCCAATTGGGCTTCCACTGCCATACCTGATATTTCTGAATGGGACCTTCATAATGAATCCTTTTCCCTTTGCGCTTAGCATACTTGCCCGATTTACAACAACATCTACCGGCAAAGATTTTCGGTCACAAATTGCTGTGTGGATTAGACTTACGGCATCGATTTCCCGAACTTCGCGCTCACTCAGCGATAAGGTTTTTTATTTTCTGTAAGCCCGACCAAATAGTCAATGCTGGTTTTGTAAAACCGGGCGAGTTTAATCATGACATTCAGCGGAACATCACGCTCCCCACGCTCATATTTGGAGTATAAAGATTGATCGCACATCAGGTATTGCGCAACTTGCTGTTGGGTTAGATCATGATCTTCTCGAACATCACGTATTTTTAAACGCATTATCATCACCAAAGCAAGTATATCTTAGGACGATTAGTCCTATTGACATATTGGACTATTTGTCCTAAGATTATTCAACAAACGCCTGATGTTGGAGGAGATGTTTTGTTTACTATCGGCATTTGCGATGACAGGCCTTTGTGCCGTCGCTTATTGGTGGCACTAATTCATTTATATGAAGAAGAAAACGATGTTATATTTAATATTTGCGAATTCAGCAGTGGCGAGGAGCTTCTCGAAGAAATAGAAAAGCATGGCTTGGTTTTTGACCTCCTTTTTCTTGATAATAGCATGAAAAAGCTGACTGGTCTTGAAACCGCCAAACTGATACGGCAATCCGAGTCCACGTCAGCGTGCAGTATAGTATTTGTGACATCTGCAGATGATCACGATCAATTCATGCAGGTCAAACCTTTACAGGTCATATGCAAACCCTGTACCCAGGAACGCATTGAAACTGTTTTAGAGAAAGTTCTGTTCAAGCCCTAATTCAATTGAAATGATGCTTTGGTGTACTCGAATTACCTTTTCCTCCACATAAATCCAAAAGAAAAATTCAGAGGCAAGAGAATATCCACGCTTATCTTGTGGCAGTGGCAAATTTCCCTTTACGACCAATAGCCTATAAAACGCTGACTATATATGAGACAACCGATCCTACAGTTATCATCGCCGAGTATGATTTGTCTGGCGAGGTTGACACTACCGGAGTGCCTTATCAGTTGAGGTATGTTCAAATATTTGAAATTCATAATGGCGAAATTGTAACTTTGCGCGATTATCGAAATCCCCTCGGCTCTTTCGAAATGCTAAACCGTTGCCGAACTTCTGGCTATGCTCACGCAGCAGTAACCGGTGTTATTTTAATCCCTGGTAGGTAAATAAACAACACACCTGCTGAACAAGTGGATTTAACATGGCTAGTGAAACTCGCGTTAAAGGCTGAAGCCTTCTGAAAAGTCCATTAGCCAGGGGGAGAAGATATATTTTGATAATATGTATACCATTCTGGCAATTCGTTTCTAATGAGATCTACGAAATCAGTTTTATATTACTAAAGCATTAAAACGGATCAACCTCAACGGAGTATCCAAAGAACGAACTTCCACGAAATTCACTCTCGTTTATGACGAAAAAAGGTATCCTCCAAAATATGTGATTTCAATCGCTAACATTTTTGCCAATGGAAATGAACTTAACCCAGCTTTATTTAGTGGTGGAGACGAAACAAATAGATATTTGATCCGTTCTTTGGAAATGTTATTGGGGATCATTTAATTACTCCTTGTCAGCTTGGGTTAATATTTAACTCACCAGGGAATTGTCTACCTCAATTAAAATTATACCTTTCGATATAGTTCATGTGGATTAACTAAAACATCCGTTTAAACACTGACTCACGATCCTCTTCTTTTTCAAATCGCCGCGCAAAGGGTGAGAAAACACCTTATAAAAAGCCTTACCCTCGCAAAACGGACAAGTGAATTCACCCTCTTCTTGACCTTGCTCGAGGAATTTAACTTCAAGATTAAGGACTTTTGTTAAGTTATTAAGTTCGTCTTGTATGTCGGACGTTTTGTGTGGCAACAAATCAATAGGACTCGCCAGACCCCTTCTGTTATTATCCAGATATTTAACAATAACCCCTGCTGGTGCAAAATTATCGGTAAAACCTAGTACTTCAACAATTCGCCCTTCATTTTGTCGATCTTGTTTTCTCATTGGTTTAAGAGGGGCAAGACAATATATCCTTCCGACTTCAATCTTGATTTGAACATATTTCTCATCTATACGTCTATTAACAATCGTTGAATCTTCTGAAACTATCTTCATACGATACGGCACTTTTTGTTTACCCCTTTCTGTATTAAAATTCTACGCTCATCTATATAATTCTTTATCATTTCCCATATTCCTCCATAGAATAAAAAAAGACGCCTTATTCTGCGTCAAAATCATTGTTCAGACCGTCAATGGTTAGCATAAACTCATCCAGCACGTCTCTCAACAGCTTCAGTACCCCTTTAATAAACCGGTTTCGCCTTCCCTTATCTCGGAATGATCCGGGCAACCGTGGCCAATAACTTAATAAATCTCCATGGCTTTCGTAGGTTTTTGCCTTTTAGACTTATTTCTAGATGCAAATAAAGCTTTCTTAGCCCATTCCGCTAACTTTTCTCTGTTTTCCAAAATATCAACAGGAACTTCATAATAGGGCATTACCATAGGTTTGTGATCAAATGGTTGGAATGGTTTAATCACTGCTCTTTTATAATCTAATTTGTTGGAGTCATCCACCTTAAAATAAGGACGTCATCGGCTAGTAATCCGAAAATCAAACCGTCATGGTAAATACCAGCGCCGCCAAACATCTTTTTGACTGTAACAAAACCCAACTCTACAAGTTGGTCTACTACATATTCTTTGAAACTTTCGCTAACCGCCATATTGTTACTCCATTTAAACAAATTGACAAAACGATTAGGGCAGATTGCTGTCATATAAAGCAGGAAATATGTCCCATCTCAGCGAATTACCAATAAATTATTCTATCCCGGAGGTTCCATATGATAATTCGCAGTATTAAGCTTGTTACTGACAACCCTCATAAACTTCATTTTCATGTTATCACAACACCTGCCAATTACGCTACCGTAGCTTTTGACGGGTGTATAATTGAAGTTTTCGAAGGTGAGATTCCTTCCAAAGAACTAGACGACCTAGAGATGGCGATTAGATCATGCGCATCAATATTGCCTGATATTTTTACACCGTTTTCTGAACTGAGCAAAGAGCAACTGGACGCTATTGCTAAGGCCATAAACAAACGGTTATTGTATCAGTTTATCTGATGAGATAATTTAGGTTTAGTCTATTGAGAAGATCACTTAACTGCTAACAGTTCCTCTTTAGTAAGCGCACTACGCATTTCATCATCTTAGAATGAGCTGGGTATCATTCTCAAATATCATAATTGTTCACTTTGCAATAAGCGAATCCACACTTTGGAATCTTGCCTCAATACCCATAGCTTCTAGCTTATCCCAAAGTGACCTCATTGCATTTTCTGGGTTACTATAAAAAACACTCCCCCTTACACGCCAAAATACCCACCCAATTCTTTCAAGCAACCTCTGTCTTTCCTGGTCTGCTTCCCATTGTTCTGGTCCATGCCACTTGTCTCCATCACATTCGACTGCTAATCGATTACGAAGTCCTTCAACCACTAAGTCGATACGTTTATTATACTTTCCAACTTTTACTTGTGGGCGTACAGCATAACCTCTCGCGATGATTAATTTAAATACATCTCTTTCAAAGTCTGATTCGAAAAGATCATCAACCTTTTCGGTTTCGAGTTGTGTTCTTTTGGGATCTAAACAGTAGCCTAGCAATTTTGCCCTCATACAATTGGGATTTAAGTCCTCTATATCTACTGAGTGAAAAAGCCACATTTGGTCACGAGCGCGACTGGCGGCAACATTAAATCTCTTCTCATCAGCAGCTTTAACCAGAGCACCAATTCTAGTATTATTTGCAGCTACCATTGACAAAAAGATTACATCTCGCTCGTCTCCTTGGAATGAGTAGGCTTCCCCGCAAATTAATTTCCGGTTGATAAGCTCACTATCACCAAGCTTTTCCCTCAATTTTTCTTGGATTACTATGGCTTGTTGACGGCCTTGAAGAGATATAACGCCCATACTTTTTTCCTTATACTCGGGTAACCCACAACATTCTATCACTTTATCTACTAGTGCTTCTGCTTCGGGATAATTTAGAGCAGCGGTGCTTTCTTCTCGGAATCCGTCTGAAACTCTAACCGCTAGGATAGGTGGGCTAAGTATTTCGTTCGTTTCTGGCAATCTTAAAGGTTCAATATCTCCTCCGTAGAACTGGTCGTTACTAAATTGGATTATTTCCGGAATACTCCTAAAATGCTCTTTTAACATTAAATTTCCAGGGAAAATCCTCAATGCGGTATCGTACAAACTGGTCTGCATATCGTAACGCTCTTTCTGGGGGATATCAGTTAGATACCTTGCTATTAATTTGTTAACATCAGTCTGATCTTTCCCAACACTTTCCGGACTAATTTGTTTATCATCACCTACTATTACTGCTTTTCGCGACCTAAATAGAGTTACGAGAGCAAATAGGTCACATTGACTGGCCTCATCAACTATTACGACATCAAATAGGTCATCAGATACACTAAAGTTTTCAATTACTTTATGTACTGGCATTATCCACACTGGAATTGCCAAACGACATTTTTCCATTTCCTTTTTAGCATCGAGCCGATGTTTGTCGGCATACTTACCCGTTCCTTTACCAACACGCCTAATGGCTTGAATCCAAGCATAAAGACTACGTTTTTGTGTTTCCGTGGTTCGCTCTATTTGTCGTACCCAAGTGGATTTAGAAATGATTTCTTTTAATATATTTGCCTCATTTCGTTCTTCTTCAGAAATTAATCGTTGAAGTTCTTCGGGGTTATTATTTTGTTTTAATGTTTTTAAGAAATTGCTTCCTTGTGCCCATGTCCATGCATCGATCCAATCTTTAGGAGGAACCAATGGTTCACCGTTGCCACCATCTGAAATAGTCTGAGCCACCCAACGTGGTACTGTTCTCGATAGTTCTTTACTTATTACATCAAATTCTCTATATAAGGGTTCAAGAGAGGCTAACCTATTCAATTCAGAAACAGTCATATCCCAGAGGCTAGAATTACGCGTATCTAAAGCTCGGATAAGATCATTCCATAACCGGTGTGCAGCATTTTGTGAAGACCCAGAGATCAAGTAAGATCTTAGTGTTTCAACTTCCCTTTGAATAGCTTCCAATCGTTGTCTGTTTTGTATAGCCTCAAATCCCTTTTTAACCTGAGTCAATGCTCTTTCATCTTTAATATTAATCTTCTCTAGTATTCCAAAATGAGAAAGTATTGGTCTAACTGGTTTAACTATAGTCTCATGCCATTTGAGTGCATCTTCGATTGATCTAAGATGTCTTTCAATAACAGCCAAAACCCTCGGCGTATTAATAGCAAGGATCTCACCTTTTACTTCTGATATAGCTGAATTCCATCTATTCACTAGTTTTTGTGTTTTTTCAATTTTGGTAATATGTTGTATAAAGATTTCTACATTTCCAACTGTTCTTACTGCAGAATTATTTACTTTGCAAGTATCTAAAATGTATTTGTATTTACGACCGGTGACTTTTGTGAATATCCAGCTCAGGTTAGTATTTTTATTTAGATGTTCTCGCAATGCTTCAAAATCGGCTAATAAAACTGAAAGATCCTTTTCAGGCATCTCAACTACATATTCAGATAATGAGCGATTAAGAGGGTTAAGCTCTTTTAAAAGCTTTTCACAGTCGATTTTAAATTCAATCCATGAGTTTCGAGATAGTTCGTTATCCGTTATCTCCTCAAAAATAGGCTTTAACCAGGGAACATTAAAAACTTGTAATTTTTGTATTGCTAAATCTAAATGCTCAATCCATTTATTTACCTCTAACAACGGATCACTATGAAGGTGCCAACCATTAATATAACTTTTACTCATTTCTACGATCTTTTCTTTTTGGTTAATGGCATCTATTAGTATTTTGAATTCATAACTACTCGGTAATTTAGATGTAATAGGGCGCGAGAATCTTAATGATTCGATATCGTTCCTTTTTAGTAAACCAGCAAATTTAAAAAATGCAGATACTTTTTCATGACTTGGTTGAGACGAATTAAAGTCGATTGAATCTGGTAACCAACCGTGTCTTTCCTCATTTTCTTTAATCCATTTTGCGATTTCTAAAGGTGTTTGTTCAGCACCTTTAAAATTTACAGTCATATGCTCATTTTCGGCGGCTTTTCGTTGATTATAACGCAACTCAGCTACTTTTGCCCGGGTATCCCTTAAAATTGCCTTATCTTGATCAATCTCTTTATTTAGAGTTTCAACATCAATTGATAGATTCTCTGAGATTACTCTTATTGACTGTTCAACCTCTTTTATTGAGTCTAAATCACCGCCAGTTACACTCACACATAATGGTCTAATTTCTTCAGGTATCTTATCAGCTAACACTCTTAATGCACGTTCGGTGTGACTAGTTACTAAAACCCGTTTACCATGTGCTAATAGATGCGAAACTAAATTAGCTATTGTATGACTTTTTCCAGTTCCGGGCGGTCCTTGCACTGTAACTCCATAATTAGCAGCAAGACGTTGAACGATTTCTTTTTGTTCATTATTTGCGGGAAGGGGAAATAGTATCTCCTCCCCAACTTTACGCCAGTTAACTTGTTCTTGTGCTTGAGCCTCAGATAAAACCGAATTAAGGTTTTCTTCTGTCACTAACGAAATAATCGGAGCTGGTATGGAACAACCGTCATCAATTGCTTTAATAATGTTTTTTAATTCCGTCTGCCACTGTCTTCCCGATCTTTTCCTAAGAAATAGGACAGGACAATCATAAATTATTGGTGAATCAGAAATCTTCACTGCCTCTCTAGGCACGGAAAAATAAGTTTTACCAGATGGGCTTAGAATATTAACTATTTGCTTACTCAATGGTTCTAACGTTGTTTTGTCTCGGGGATCTATGCCTACTTCCTGAATACCTTTATCAATCTTATTAATCATGTCAATATTGGGTAACTCAATACCCGCTAACATATCAATTTCTAAAGCTGTCGGTTTCCCATTTGGAACTATTTCAAATGAACCTTGCTTGGAGTTAAAAACCAGTTCCATGTGCGTTACAAATAAAGGTCTTTTGACCCTTTCACCATTTGAATGCCAGGTTAAAAGACCATGACCCCAAGCTAATTCTATAGTTTCACTTTCGCTTTGAAACGTTTGATATAAAGCAAAAAATTCGCCATATATTTTTTGAATCAAATATTTTGGCATTATATCTATACTCCAAGAATCCCATTTGACAAGCCATTTTTCCCAAGTTTCAACTCTTTCAGTTGAATCTGTAAACAGATTCCCTTCAATATCCATAATTTCCTTTGTTACTGGTTTAGTAGTTGGATTTTTAGGGTTCCAAATTATCCAGTTCTCTAAAATTTGAGGTAAAACAGGTGGGAGATCTATGTTTTGCTTATGTACCTCAAGCCATGCTTCTGGATTCTTCCCACTTCCGAAGAGATAACAACCTTCAATGTTAGGTATTTCGTCCTCCCACCACAATGAAATGTATTTATTAACGTCTCTATCCACAGGTATTGTAAGGCTTTTAACCGCAAGAAGATACTGAAATACTTTTTTTACTTTGTCAATCATCCCTTGTCATCATCCCTTGTACATTACTTCTCTTAAATTATACTCATCATATTTTAAGAATTGCCTGGCATACTTTGCCAATCCTTAAAACTAGTAACTTTCTATAGTAATACAAAAACTTTGTATCTTTTATACGATTTTAAGAGTGTCGGTAGCCTGAAGTTTTTCAAGTTCCTTGCATTTTACGATATTACCGTTCTTTCTTTTTGAATCCTGTATAGACCAATTCTTAGCTGCCATTACGCTAACCTACTTTCTAATAATTAGCACGTCTATACATTATTCTTGGTTTGATGTTAAATCCCTCCAACTTTATTCTAATAGTTGCCAAACAAAAAGACGCTTATTCGCGGCGGATGATACCTAAATCATATGAGTGAGGCTTACTCAAAAGGAATACGTCAAATGAGTCACTTTCCCCGTAAGATTGAAGCATCAGACTTAGAATCTCAATAATGAGCCTAACCCCAGTGGTCTACCTACATAATTCAACCCCAAAAACTGTCCCATAACCGAAATCTATCAAAATGAACCGGAAAGGAAACAACTTTAATTCAAAGAATCTGGTCTTTACAATGGGGTGCGGTATATACTCTACCACCATATGTATAATAGTATTTTGGATTATGATACAAATAACAATCGCTGTCTTTTTTTTCGCTTGTTTCCACAGTGATGGAACGCCTTCAGGTTCATACCACTTGCACAGAAAAATACTTAACATTAATAGAACAAGTCCAATAGCAAAGAAATATATAGGCAGATTCTTAAAAATTAAACAATATAATATCAAACTGAATGCACCCGCAAAAAGTATAAATCCTAAAATTATGCCTATATATTCTTTGAGCACTGGAGCAATTACAGCCTCCTTAACTTGTTCTTCAGACAATACCCTTCGATTATCAATCTCAGTTACAGCAAACTTAAGATCACATATCTTATATACACTAAATCCTTTAAATTTTGCACAAGGATAATTTTTAAATTGCTTCTCGCCTTCACTAATATTGATATCTTTCGTTTTACAACCCAATACAATATAAGGTTGATATTGACTTTGAAACCCAGCGATCTTTCTAGCATGGCTAAGTTCATGGTAAAGTAACCTGTAGAACTCAAACTTTTTACATAGTCTAAAATTCTTTGTGAATATATATAGAGGCCCAAAGTATAACATTATGAATCCATTCGCCCACCCATTCCTAAATTAGGGGAAGGGTGTACTGGCAAAGTAAAGAAATTATTGCATTACGGTATTTGTTCTGCGTGGTCGTAGGGGGAAATGATTTGACAAATGACAATAGCATTACAATCTATTAGACTAAATTCAAAGGAGCTGTGATCATGGAATAACTGTTAAAAGAAGTTAGATAGTCCGCATCAGCCTTAAGCAGGCAACAATAACCGTCACAGTGACCTCTACAAGCCACCTTGAAGCACTGGAATTATCAGTTCAAAAAGAGCCGAAAGCGATTATCAGTGTGAAGGTCGAATTGTTTTATTGCAACCCAAGTGACTTGAGTTCATAAATTAAACAGACTCTTCCTTTAATTCTTGCTGGAATGTATCTCTCTTAAGTCTATAATCTTCAATAATTTTACTTCTATTTCTATTCTTTATAACGTATTGTGGTTCAATATTAGATTTCTTTGTATCTAGAATCAAACTAGTCATAATGTCTTCAAAGATTTTATCAGAATACTCGCTCTCGGATCGTAAATAATAGTATGCTAGTAGCTTTAAAAGAACAATATCCCGACTATAATTCCTTCTAATATTTTTAGTTAAGGAACGAAGTGAACTAAAATAGTCTTCCCCTTTTAGGTCTGAATACATCGAAACTATCAGTATTTTCTCCAAATCAGTTACACCCTTGTTCTCTAACTCAATTGCCATCTTTTCTTGAATAACGACAAGCAATTTTGCCGTTCCCATAAACATAACTGTAGCTTGTTGTAATCCCAAAGGAAAAAAGTTACAGAATACTCTTAATGTTTGATTATTAGTGTCATTTTTTTGCAAATAATCCTCAAGAAGGGTTTTATAAATAACTCCAAAACCCATTGCACATTTCAAGATATCATTAAATGCGCTCGATTTGAGATTTTCTATTTCCGTTTCCTCTGTATTTTTTAGCACCTTAGCTGCAATTATCCATGCGGTTTCTAGTTCTTGTAAAGGAGTCATTTTTTCTTTTTTTTCAATGCCTGTCTCATGATCGACGCTTTCGAGCATCTCGTCATGCATTTTGTCTAAATCTTCATTAGTTGGTTTTTTTCTTTCCGTCAGTTTCTTTATAAAACCTCGGTCTAAACTGCTGGCTATAGAACTTCTAGTTTCAAAAAAAGTATCAAAACTATATTCCAATGCCTCAATTTTAGAAATAATTTCGCTAAATTTATTATGTGCTCTTTTTACAAGTAACTGTAAAATTTCTGCTTGATCTCGTTTTAGCCCTGTATAATAATCAAGCTCATCCCCGAAATTTAAATAGTTACAATCTTCTAAAACAAATTCTTTAAAACCAGGCTCATAATCTATATTTTTCATCAAAAAGTATTTAAAGAAACAATTAAAACGAAATCTTATGAATCTCTGGCCTTTATGAACAAAAACCAAGAAAATTCCTTTTTTCAGGAAATCAAATAATACCTCTTCTCCTTTTACAATTGAACCAAATTTCTTCTTTTTAATACTCTCAAAGATTAGACCGCTTAGTTCGTCATACGATAGTGAATAATCTTTTTCGTTTTTCTGAAACATATTATAAGCTATTTTAGCCAATAATCTTTCTTTATTTGTAAAATCGAAAGTCTCCGATAATATCTCCTTACTTGAAAGTTTATCCAATAAAGTCTCAATAAAATTTTGTACCATGGTTGCATTATTTATAGGTTTATAATTTTTTCCCTGTTGTTCAAATATCCACAGAAACATTGAAACTGCTAAGGGAGTTCTAGGTATATTAAGGGTCATAAAAAAGCGAAGTAGCTTTTCAAGCTTTTCTTTATTATCATAATCTTTATTACCATTAAACCACTTATTCATTAATTGTCGGATATGACCTGCACTAAACTCACGAATGTATGCATATTTGAACTTTGCCAAAAATGGGTAGTCCAATAGCTCCGGAATTAATTTTCCTTCAATTACATACGAAGATGTCGCAATAATTTGCACTAAATTGTAGTCCTCTAGAAATTTTTGAAGTTGAATGAGGAAAGACTTAGAAGCTCTATCAATATTGTCGACCAAAATACATAACTTATTACTATGTAAAAATTCAGATACAGCAGTTATTGGTATACCCAGGAACAAAGCTATACCAGTTTCTATTCTTGAATGGGAAAACGAATCACAATCGAAATAAACTGGGATTTTGCGGTACTGAATAATATTTAATGTAAGTTCAATCAACATTCTATCTAATAGAACAGTTTTGCCCGCTTCTTTGGTACCAAGTATTAAAAAGCTTTCATCACTAGAGCAAAAATCATTCAATTTATAAGTAATTTGCTTACTTTTCTCTTCCATCGGATTATCAACAATTTTAGGGAGAACAAACATTTCACTCAAGATTTTAGGGGCATTGGTATTAGTAGTTGAGCTAATTAAATGTTCGTTCAGAATATCAAAATAATTATCTTGTATCTTGGTGACTAACTCTGTCGTAAAAGCTGTCTTTGCAAGTTGATCTTTACTGGGAATTTCAAAAGTCATTACTCCTTGGTCATTACCCAAGTCAGTATTAGGATCGTAAGACTCTTTATTATGAGAGTACCGCCTATGATTTACTGTAATCAAGTTATTGTCGATATCTATTATCGAATACCCGTTCGAATAAATCCCATTATTAAATCTAAAATCGCAAGACCAGTTAGCAGGTGCCATGGATAAAAACAATTTACCTTGCATAGATGTTTGTGTCCAGGAACTACCTCTATGATTGTGCCCGCAAAAAAGTAAATCATAATCTTTCTGAATTAGAGAAGAAATAGTGGTTAGTTCGAATGGGCTAAACCAGTCCAATGGGTGATGGATGAGCCCGATTTTTATATCTGTACCTTCAATAATAGGCCTAGCTCTTGTTATTTGCCTTTCACCTAATATGATTTTTCCTTTATCCTTTGTACTATCGAAGCATCTCCATACGGAATTAAAGCAGGTAACTCCTATAGAAAAACCCTTTAATGCAATTTTAAAGGTAGAATTGTAAACGGTTATATCTTTATTACTGAGATATTTCGAGTAGTATGCCCTCTCAAAATCTTTAAATGGTACAATTCTTGCGATACCAAGCATTTTTCCAGAGTCAATGTGATCGTTTACCTTTTCGATGGAGCTTAATTTCATATTTAGTCCATTTTCAATAATCTCATCGTCAGCCGATTTGTCAATATCATGATTACCGGGAGCAAAAAACATCCGTTCTTTTGGAAAGTTAATTCTATCGCAAATTCCATCAACAAATATCTCCTCAAAATTTAATAACGCTAAATCGATTGCGCCGAAGCTTGTACCCCCCTTGTCAATTAAATCACCTGTAAAAAAATAAGATCAATTTCCTTTTCCTCGTTGAAACTTTCTAAGTCGTTTAAAAGGGCTTTAAGAATAAATTCCTTAGTATCATATAAACTGTCTGCATTGAGATGTATGTCAGACAAATGCACAATTCTTAACATTTTTCTCGCTTCCCTTTCCTGCATAATCGTGGTTCAAATTATTCTTCTCTAACATTCAACACTTTTCCTGAATATTCCTGCATTAATTACAAAAATTAGAAAACAAATAGACCAGAGCGTTATAAAAACGTTCTGATCTTGCGGAATTCATTATAAATTCAACTCAAATCAAATTCACCAATAAATCTTTTACACGTAACTTCTTGTCGCATCAAGTAAGGTGAGGATCTTCAACTTTTTGTTATTACTTACTCCCTACCATTTATACACATACATCTCATGACACTCATACAAGCATCAAATCATATGTCAACAGGCAAAGTCGTTTCTAGTGATTTAGAGATTCACCCCTCAGAACATGCCTTAACATCCATAGTTCATCTTAACCAAGCAACGCTACTACCTTCCCCATCTTCGAATGATCCGGCGACCATTCATGAATATTATGCTTAGCAAAAGACACCTCAAACAAGTGATTCCTAGGTTGCTTCGGCAAACCTAGTGCATATCATTATAGTATAGTAGGGCTATACCTATATTCAACTTTCAATAGCCCTTGGCTTTTATTTTGTTACTGCTATTTTACAACGATCCATTTCTTTGTACCCTTTAAGATTGTTTTTTATTGTGATGTCCCCAGCAGATACATTATGAGCAAGTCCAGCGTAATGTTTGCAGACACCTGAACCAGAGAAGGTAGTTCCTTCACCTTCAGGCTTGACGCAGTACTTGCATAACTTGCATAACCCCAGGCAACGACACCTAAATACAGATATGCTAGCGCGGTAACTTTGCATATCTGTCATAATGTATTGCGGTAAGCTGTCTTCCCCTGCAATATTTATTAACTTGTCGTCAGTGTATGTTACTACAACTGACGCTGGATATTGCTTGTATGCTAACCAGAATTCTACGATATTACCGTTCTTTCTTTTTGAATCCTGTATAGACCAATTCTTTGCCGCCATTACGCTAACCAACTTTCTTAAAAATCGGCTCGTCTATACATTATTCTTGGTTTGATGTTAAATTCCTCCAATTTCATAAGGTTAATTTTGCCCTAAAAGGCCGCTGATTCTTCTGCGGTTTTTCTCCGTACAGTCAGCTAAAGTTTTTCTACTAAACTCTATGATAGATACTCAACCCACCTTAAAACACATACCTTTCTTCAGCTTTTCTTTGGTTAGTGCCAGCCCCCTGTTCCCTCATTGGAATGGCCTGTTTCTTCCGTAGCGGATACTGTTTTGGTTTCTGCACCGATTCTTGGAGGATTGTATCACAACTACAAGAAACAAGCATCTTGATTTTTTTATCATAAAACGAATTGAATTGGTTCCGCTAAATCATTTTTTTTGCTATGCGCAAATGTAGCTAGATCTGAATTCTAATGCCGGAACGCCCTTTTATTATTGGTGATTATTGGGGTTACTTTGACAATCTGTCAGGGTTTTTAATGGTTATTTTATCTTGATTTGCCATTATTCTTGCTCCCGATGATATTTTTGAAAGCGACAGGGAACAACCAATTGCCGAAGCAGATATTTAGTTACGACTTGTATTCCTTCATTTCTGTGTTTGGATATAAAAAACGTAAACGGTAAATAGTGCGTCATAGAGTAAACAAAAACCGTCAAATGACGGTTCGTTGTGAATTATAGATTAGTCTGTTTTTTGCATTCCGCTGGTAGCTTATCTGACCAAGGCAACAAATCTTCAAGAAAAGATAGGTTATTATCATCTTCATGCTTGGGGATCTCACTCAGAAGATGTTTGAAGTACTGATACGGCTTAAGATTATTGGCCTTTGCAGTCTCAGCAATGCTGTAGGCGATGGCACTCGCTTTTGCACCATGGATTGTGTCAATTAAGTGCCAGTTATGTTTGCCAATGCAAAAGCCTCTTATCACGGATTCTGTAGCATTGTTATCAAGTGGTACATCCCCATGATCCAGAAATACCTTCAAATAGCGCTCTTGATTAAGGCAGTATAAAAGACCTTTGCCTGTTTCAGATTTTTCAGGAACTTCATTAATATGTGATCTTGCCCACTCAAAGAAGGCCTCCACCTGAGGCTTCACGATGAGATGTCTTTGCCGTACACGATCCTCATTTGAGTACTCTGAAAGGTCGTTGTCAAGTTTATAGATGGCTGCTATCTGCTTTAAAGCCTCATAGGCTAGGGTGCCTTTGGCTATTTCTTCACCTTGGGCTTTCACAACCGCTGCAAAGCGCCTCCGACCATGACTCCAGCAACCTGCAACCGTCAGATTTTCACGTTCACTTTCCAGCGTGTGATAAACCTGATATCCGTCTGTCACGAGTACCCCAGAGTAATCCTTTAAGAACGCTCTGGGATGGTCTGCTTTTCTGGTTCGCTGGTATTCATACAAGATGATCGGTTGCTTATCGTACATTTTGCCCGTGCGATAAACCCACATATAACTTTTGCTTCCTGCAGCTCTTCCATCTTTACTCACTTCTACAGGCGTTTCATCTGCTTGTAGAACAGGACTCTCAAGCAACTCCTGATGCATTCTATCATAAAGCAAAGAAAGATAACGTTCGCTACACTGGATTGTCCAGTTCGCCATGTTTTGCCTAGAAATGTTCACATCATGTCGCTTAAATTCTTGCTCCATACGATATAAAGGGAGTGCATTCACATACTTGTTATTATAGATCGCCGCCTGTAGCGACGGCGTTACGATGCTGTTTCTAAGAAGATCTTTATCGCGTTTCGCACGCACAATGGTCTGATTATCTGAGCCACAATAAACAGCGACGTGGTGTTCTTCCACTTCAAAAGTCGCTGGATGAAAAGCAAGTCTTTTATAAACTTCGTCTGGTAGCCTACGCCATTTGTCACCAAAGATCTCTTTTAGTTCAAGTTCACTCATTTCATGATGGAGGACCTTGATCGGTAAGTCTTTAAGATCTGCTTCGCGTTTTCCCTTTTGCTTTTTGCGCTTAGTCGGTTTTGAATAAACCTCGTCTAGCTCAGGCTCAGTGATCGATTCGTTAGCGTCAATAATGGCTTCAGCTTCGTTGAAGTAAAGTTCCATTTGACCCTCTAAAACGATCTTTTCACTTGATCTGCCAAAACGTCGTTGATTGGCCAGGGCGACTTGTTCCAGTAACAAATCGATCTTTTTGTTAAGGGCATTCATCTGTTCCTGCTGCATGTCACTGGTTTTCTTTAAGGATTCTGTGATTTCCTGAAGTGACATGTACATGGTTACGATGGTTTCCTTACTATAGTCAGTTAGTTGTTTTTCGGTCAATTTTTTCTCCATGATTCTACTTTATCACACGGAAGATGCAGCGTACAGAAGGAATGAGCTTGCTTTTGAAATTGTGGAAAAGTTTAAAATTTGCCATTTTAAAATCGTCTTATCCACAGGCATTTTGGCTAAATTGCGCGTTTTGGAGACGATTGATGAACCTTTTTCTTGGGGTCAAGTGTGAGACCTTCTGTCAACCAACGAAATTGTTGTAAGGTAATGTTTCGAGCAGCTTCTTCAGTACGTGGCCACTGGAATTGTCCGTTCTCAAGACGTTTATAGAGCA